>JAQWPZ010000316.1 GCA_029245125.1 Rubripirellula sp. | reverse complement strand
GATCCGGCACTCAATCGCGTGACCGACGCATTGAACGTCTTCTTGGGTGAAGGGAAGTTTTTCCCCGGCTGCGACCGTCAGTTGAGCTTTGATCAAATCGATCCCAGTAATCATCTCGGATACTGGGTGTTCAACCTGGATCCGAGCATTGACTTCAATGAAGTAAAAGTTGTCGTCTTGATCGACAATGAATTCAACCGTCGCGGCATTCGAGTATTCCGCACCACGGATCATTCGCACCGCAGCATCACAAATTGCTTGGCGACGTTCTTCTGGGAGATTCGGACTTGGAGCCTCTTCGATCAGCTTTTGGTGGCGTCGCTGTACACTGCAATCTCGCTCGAAAAGGTGAACGACATTGCCGTGTCCGTCTGCAATGACTTGGACTTCAATGTGTCTTGGGTTACCGACATAACGTTCCAGGTAAACGCCCGCGTTCCCGAAGGCGGCTTGGGCTTCATTGCGGGCTTGCTGGAGGGCCGTGGCAAGTGATGCTTCGTCTTCGGCAACTCGCATTCCCTTACCACCACCACCAGCGGTGGCTTTGATAAGGACGGGGTATCCAATTTGCTTCGCGACTTCGATCGCGGCTTCATCGGTTTCGATCAAACCGTCACTGCCCGGAACAACAGGAACGTTGTTGGCGATAGCCATTGAGCGAGCGGTGTTTTTGTCTCCCAATCGTTCCATCGCTTGCGGGCTCGGTCCGATAAATTCGAAACCGCTGGAACGGCAGACTTCGTTGAAGTGAGCGTTCTCCGCCAGGAATCCGTAGCCGGGATGGATCGCATCGACATTCCCGACCTCTGCCGCGGCGATGATCTGGTCGATCTTGAGATAGCTGTCGGCACTCCGTGGCGGCCCAACGCAATATGCCTCGTCTGCGAGACGAACATGCATCGAATCTTTATCCGCTTCGCTGTAAACCGCGACTGAACCGATGCCCATCTCACGACAGGCTCGGATAATCCGGAGTGCGATTTCGCCGCGGTTGGCGATCAGAATCTTATCAAACACAGCAAACGATTTCCGAGATCACGGGGAAAGCTTCATCAAGAGATGGCGACATCAAAGGTAGGGGGCCAAATATCCCAACACGATCACCGACTAGTTGGTTTTAATCCGAAACATCGGCTTGCCAAAATCAACGGGATCCTGGTCTTTTACCAAGACCTCGGTGATGACCCCGCTGCATTCAGCAGGGATTTCGTTAAATACCTTCATCGCTTCGACAATACAGATGATCGTATCCTCGGAGACCCGATCGCCTACTTTGACATAAGGCTGTGAGTCGGGATTGGCTCGGCCGTAGAACGTACCGACCATTGGGGCATCGACTGTGACTGTGCCCGCGGTATCGGCCGCAGCGTCTGCGGCTGGGGCGGCCGACGCAGCGGGTGCTGCAACTGCTGGGGCCGCGATAGGTGCCGCCGCGATGGGGACTCCACCTCGACATAATTTAATTTTCTCATCGCCCTGTTGGAGATCGACCTCGACCAAGTCGTGGTGCTCCATCAATTCGATGATCTGACGCATGCGTTCTAGGTTGAACACGTCGTCCGCTTGTCCGTCTTTATTCATCGTTGGATCGCCATCAAAAGATAGATTCGTTTGTTCTCGCGTCAGCCAATTGCGATATGCCGTCGTTTCCGATGCCTGCGGCGTGGCCGAAAAATGGCCTTTTTCGCGGTGGTGGGCCGGAAGGAAACTGGTTTCGAGCCAGGAATCCTGTCGCCGGACCATCGTTCGAGGTCATCATTCTTTGCCGGAGCCGGAGCTGATTTTCTGGGCCGGAGTTCGATAAGCTCCGGGGACCAATGTTTTACAGAATCAGACAAGAATCATCGAGTCCCTTTGGCAGGCTGCTTAAAACCTCGTTTCCAGCCGCGGTGATCAGCACATCATCCTCGATTCGAATACCGAAGTCGCCCTCAAAATAGACTCCCGGCTCGACCGTGATAATCATGCCTGCCTCCAGCGTCTCGGCCGAGGAGGACGAAAGTCTCGGGAACTCGTGAATATAGAGGCCGACGCCGTGGCCGAGGCCATGTTTGAACGCCTCACCCATACCTGCTTTCTCGATCACCCCACGGGCGGCCGCATCGACGTCGCTGGCTGCCGCCCCCGGTTTGATCGCGTCAATCGCCGTTAGCTGCGCCTCCAGAACGACTTCGTAGGCTTTTCGGAACCGGTCGGATGGCTGATCTCGATAAAAGGTACGGGTTAGGTCGCTTGCGTAGCCTTCGTATTTCGCTCCCCAATCGACCAGCATCGTTGTCCCGCTGCCGAGCTTGTTGGTAGCTGGCTCGTAATGCGGCAAAGCACCGGCGGCGCCTGCCGCGATAATCGGCGCAAAGCTGCACCCCTCGGCACCCAATGAACGCATCTCAGCTTCTAAGCGATACGCGAGATCTTGCTCGGTCCATTCGGGATTTAGATTTTCTCGCATCGCTTTCCATGCCTGCTCCGCGATCCGAACCGCTTCGCGGGTGATCTTGATTTCAACATCGTCCTTGATCATTCGTTGCTGCTGAACTTGACCGGTCGTTTCGACCCATTGAATCTCGCCGAGGGGGGCAGTCAACCGCCGGAACCCATCGAGTGTCAGATGGTCGGCTTCGATTCCAACTCGGCGGTACCCGCCATCTTGGAGAGCCGATTGTGTCAGCTTGGGCAGCATTTCGCTGGGGGATCGGATGATCGCGGGTAGCGTTGGACACTGCTGTGCTAATTGGGTTTCGTAGCGACCATCACTTAGGATCACCGTGCTTTGGCTTGAAACGAGCAGGTAGGTAGAGTCACCAGTAAAACCGCACAGATACCGAACATTCGTCTCATCGGTGACGAGCATTGCATCGATGCCTAGCCCGTCCAACGAATCGGTCAGTGTCTGTAATCGTGGAGGAAGTTTGGGCATAGGGCATCACTTTCTGGAGCAGCGAGTCGGAAAGTCAGGATCTCGTAGCGCCAGGATATCGAGTGGCCTGATGCATGTTCGCACGAATACAAGGTGAGGCATCCATCCAGGCCGTGTTGATTTCCTGGCAGATTAAAACCAGCCGGCCACTTCCCTTAGTCCGCTCACGGGATCATTCACTGGCCAGTATTCAAGTCCAACGTAACCTTGGTAATCCGTTTTGGCGATGGCTTCAAAGATCGATGGATAGTGCAGTTCGCCGATCGTTAATTCGTTTCGGCCTGGATTTCCGGCAGCATGAAAGTGCCCAATTTTGTCAATGTTGGCGGTCAGGTTCGCGATCAGTTGACCTTCGCTGATCTGTTGATGGTAGATGTCGTAGACAACTTTCACTCTCGGGCTGTTGACTTCGTCGATGATCTGGAATGCCTCATCACTGTGGACCAAGTAGTAACCGGGGTGGTCGATTAATTGGTTCAAGGGCTCGATCACTAAAGTGACCTCAGCTTGCTCGAGCAGGGGAGCCGCTTGCCGGAGTCCATCGACGAGGGATTGGTGTTGCTCGGTTCGGGAGAGGCCGGGAACGACGTCGCCAACCTGTGAAATCAAGGTGGGGCAACCGATTCGCTGCGCCGTCGCAATCGATTCTCTGAGGCCTTCCAGATAGGCGTCTCGGCAGTCGGGATTGACCAGGCTGATAAATTTTGTGCAGCAGGCTGAAATGGAGAAATCGTGTTGTTTTTTGCCTGCTTCGATTGCCGCCAAGTCCCGATCCCACCATCCCCAAAACTCGAATGCCTCAATTCCCGCCTCGCGAACGGCGGTTAACGCCTCCCCGGGGCTGGTCTCGGAGAATACGGCATCGATGCACACAGCCGGACGAAAACGACCCATCGGAGAAACTCCAGTTTTTTCTTGGGAACAAAGTCGGCCAGTTTAGCGAGAACGGTCGGCGAATGGTCGCGAACTCCAGTTGCCGCCTTCTGAACCCCAGTTACCCCGTCGACCGACTATCATAGTGGCGTCTACTAGACCAGAGTGTCCGATTGCTTCCTGTTTTGCAACTAGGTTTGTTTACCATGAATGTTCGCCCCCGGCATGGCCGCTGCTTGCCGATCGCCTTGTTCGCCCTACTGGTGTCCCCTCTTTCCGGATTTGCGCAAGACGAACCGGATTCTGCGAGTGATGCCAGCAAGCCCACGCCAGTAAAAGTCACCGGCGTGCTGGAAGCCATCGTTGCTCATGAATTGACCCCGGATGGAGAACAGATCGACGCTTGGGTTGTGAAGCGAATTCTGCCTCACGGTAGCTCGGTCAAGATAGGTGAGCCTGTTGTCTGGTTCAACACGGAGGACGCCGAGAAGAAGCTTCAAGCAGCCGAGACCGCGCAGCGATTGGCAAAGCTGGCATTCGACGACGAGGAGTTTAAGTACGGTCAGTTCTTGTCGGCACAGCGACTCGATCGAGAAGCTGCTGCAAGGGCGATTAAAAAAGCTAGGCAGGACCATGACCAGTTTGTGCAGGTTGGTCGGCCACGGATGGTACGCTCTGCCAAATACAACATCGAAAGCTCGATCGCATCTTTGGAAAACGCCCAAGAAGAACTTCATCAACTTGAGCAAATGTACAAGGAAGACGATTTGACGGAAGAGTCAGAGGAAATCGTCTTGAAGCGGGCGAAGCGAGCAGTCGAGTCTGCTGAATACCGCTTGGCAGGAACGAAAATCGCCAGCGATCAAATGCTTAAACGTGGAATCGCTGAGCAAGCCGCGCAACAGGCCGAATCGCTCGCGCGGGCAGAGTTGGCCAACCAGCAAACGGTGCGCGACCTCGCTTCAGCCCGGCAGAAACGTGAAATCGAAATGATGAAAGCGAGAGCAGCTTTTCAAGAACAGAAAGAGAAGCTTGAAGAGCTTCGCGAGGAACGCCGACGCGCGGTCCTGAAGTCACCGATCAACGGTGTCGTTCTGCACGGAAAATTGACTCGCGGGCGGATTTCCGAAAAGCCAAGTGTGTTGACCACGGATTCAAAACTGACTGCCAACCAAGTGATCGCTACTGTCGTCGGTCCAACGAAGTTGCAGGTGCGGGTTGATTTGTCTGAAACGAACCTTTCACGCGTCAAAGCGGGGCAAAGTTGCAATGTTAGTGTTGCTGCAGTCCCTGCTTTTGCGGGAACGGGGGTGGTCAAGTCGGTCAGCCGCGTACCTTATGCAGGCTCGAAATACGATTGCGTGGTCGCATTGAAAAGATCAAAGCAAGTCGGCTTATTGATGCCGACGATGAACTGCACGATGGAGTTTGCCCCCGCTGAGACGAGCAAAGATAATGATGCGAAATAGTCTTGATTGGCTCTCCTACACCATTCGGATGGCGTTCGGTGCGCTGATCTTGATGTCGGCGGTCACCGAGACTGCGCTCGCGCAGGAAGACGTTTCCACCGAGAATACGCCCGGCATCTTGAAGGCACCGCTTGATTTCGATCGAGAGCCTGTGCTGCCAAAGATCGATCCGCCCACCGATCAAGACATCGCCAAAGCGATAGCCGGTGGCGTGAAATTTTTGGTGGCTGATCAAAATCCAAATGGCTCGTGGGGATCGCCCACGCGAACGAAGGCGTTGAATATCTACGCGCCAGTCCCCGGTGCCCACCATGCCTTCCGCGCGGCAACAACGTCGCTCTGCATCTCCGCGTTGATCGAACTCAAGCTGCAGGACTCTGACGCGATTCAAGCAGACGCGATCGAGTCATTGGATCGAGCCGAAGCCTGGTTGTTGGAGCATCTGACTGGACTGCGTCGCGCGACCGGCGAAGCCATTTACAACGTGTGGGGGCACTCTTATTCCATCCAGGCGTTGGTGCGAATGCACCAACGGCACACAGGCGATGAAGCAAAAATCAGCGAGATTGAAAAGTTGATTCGCCTGCAGTTTGACATGCTTGGTCGATACGAGTCAGTCGATGGTGGATGGGGCTATTACGATTTTCGCTACCATGCGAACCAGCCGACGTCTGATTCGATCAGCTTCGTGAATGGCACGGCGCTCATCGCCTTGGCGGACACTCGAGAGATCGGAATGGAACCGCCGCAGCGAACGGTGAAACGAGCGATCGCGGCAACGGAAAGGCAAAAGAAGCCCGACTTTAGTTACCTGTATGGAGAGTATTTGAAGTACCAACCAATGCGGGGAATCAATCGTCCGGGAGGCAGCCTGGGACGCAGTCAGTGTTGCAACGCGGCGTTGCGGATGTGGGGTGATGATACGATCACCGACAAAGTGCTGATGAATTGGCTTTACCGACTTTACGTCCGAAATGGCTGGTTAGATATCGGACGAAAGCGTCCGGTGCCGCACGAGGCCTGGATGCAAGTTGCTGGCTATTTCTACTATTTCGGGCACTACTATGCCGCGCGATGCATTGATTTATTGCCAGCGGAGAAGCGGCCGGGTTATCAGTCCTTGCTGGCGAAGTTGATGCTCGATCGTCAGGAGAAAGATGGATCCTGGTGGGATTACCCGTTGTACGACTATCACCAGCCATACGGAACAGCGTTCGCCTTGATGACGCTGCAACGATGCCGGTGAGACGAGGCCGGCGACACGAGGCATGTAAGTCACTGACAGCGAGCGGTCTTTGTCCGTCGACAAGGACCGCTCGGAAACAGCGAACGGACTCGAGTCCTTGTCCGACCGAAGCGTTAGGCGGAGCGTTGCCCGGCAGAAGATCCGTGTTTCGAACCTGATCCGGCTCGCGTCCGTGCTGCCGCTCGTAACGCTACTCGCCGAATCGCTTCGTCACCGACCGGTCGTGACCTCCGGCGTGCGGCCTGCCGATTATGCGACAGAGCCGATTATGCAACAGAGCTAGCTTCCGCAACCTATCCGCCAAAAACGTCGGCGAAGGCTTCTGCGTTGAACCCAACCAAGACCATCTTGCCGACCTTCAAAGTCGGAGCACGGAGATTTCCAGTTGGGCCAAGCATCATCTTGATGAGGGTTTCGTCATCCGGGCGATCTTTTTTGAGATCGACACGTGTGACTTTCTTCCCCTTCGCTACCAGCAATTTTGTCATTCCGTCCAGCAAATCGAGGGCATCGGGACCCCCCAGTCGTACTTTGCGGGCGTCGATTTCTTCTCGAATTTGAACATCTCGGGGCGCAAGAAACTCCTGCGCGCGGGTGCAGGACGTTCAGCCCTTTCGGTGATAACTCCACTCAATCTTCTTTTTGGCCATCAGTAGGCTCCTGTGGGGAGGGCGTGCGTGGGGATGAGGAACGCCGGTATTGTGACCTTTCGGCAAGCTCGATCAAGCAGTCTCCTGCCAGCCGACGCGGGCTAAAGGGTTGTTGCCGCTGACCTGTTCAATAATACTTCAGGGACGATTCTGGCTGTATTTATCACGTTTCCTGGCAGTGTGAGATAGAAATGAAATTGTTACTGAGCTGGTGTATCGCACTCGGCCTGAGTACTCAGGTAATGGCTGAGGTGTCGGTCAATTCATTGACTCAATCAGAAGAAAAAAGTGGTTGGAAGATGCTGTTCGACGGCAAGTCAACCGAAGGGTGGCGAAATTACAAAAAACCAAAAGTTTCGGATGGATGGAAGATCGCCGATGGCGCCCTGACACGAGTCAGTAAAGGGGCTGGGGATCTTATCACTGACGAGCAGTTCGATAACTTTGAGTTGTCGCTTGAGTACAAGATCAGTAAGGGCGGCAACAGTGGTGTGATGTTCCACGTGCTTGAAACGGCTGGACCGCCATGGCACACCGGACCGGAGATTCAGGTTCAGGACAATGTCGATGGCCATGATCCGCAAAAAGCGGGTTGGCTGTACCAGCTCTATCAACCCTCCATGCAACGTGGAACCGATTCACGCATGGATACCACTCGTCCAGCGGGAGAATGGAATCAGCTCTACATTCGGATCAAGCAGGGTGATTGCGAAGTTTGCATGAATGGCGTCCGGTACTACCGGTTCAAGGTCGGCGATAAGACTTGGAAGGACCGCGTCGCCAAGAGCAAGTTCTCGAAGTACGAGGGATTCGGAAACGCGGGCAAAGGCCATATCTGTTTGCAGGATCACGGTAACGAGGTTTCCTATCGGAACATCAAAATTCGGGAGATTGGTGAGGACGGGTCGGTGCCCCAACCGATTGACGGCAAGCTCGCATTGACGGGCAAGCTCGCATTTTCCAATTTGAAGTGGGATCAATGGGAGCCAATTGGTGATTCCGGTCAATTGCGACCACTGCGTTTGATGGAACTCACCCACGCTGATGACGGGACCAACCGACTGTTCGCCGCCTCGCAATATGGAGCGATCTGGACGTTCGAGAATCGTCAGGATGTCGAAAAGTCACACTTGTTCCTTGACCTGCGTGGCAAGGTTTATGACTGGAAGCGGCCGGGTGCCAACGAACAAGGTTTGTTGGGATTGGCGATGCATCCGAATTTTAAAGAAACCGGTTTGTTTTACGTTTATTACTCGCACCCTGATAACAAGCGATCAATCGTCTCGCAGTTCAGTGTTTCGAAAACAG
Source organism: Rubripirellula sp. (assembly GCA_029245125.1). Taxonomy (GTDB): domain Bacteria; phylum Planctomycetota; class Planctomycetia; order Pirellulales; family Pirellulaceae; genus Rubripirellula. The sequence continues at coordinate 13,628 of JAQWPZ010000316.1, read as the reverse complement.
ATCCCAATCGTGCTGATCCTGATTCCGAAGTCGTGCTGATGGATATTCCGCAACCGTTCCAGAACCACAATGGTGGAGCAATCGAGTTCGGCCCGGATGGCTACTTGTACATCGCTCTGGGTGATGGTGGATTTCGCAATGATCCGCTGTCGAACGGACAGAACCTCGGCACCTTGCTGGGATCGATTCTGCGTATCGATGTCGATCATCCATCGGATGGAAAAAAATACGGAATTCCGGCGGATAATCCGTTTGTCGGCCGCGACGGTGCGCGACCTGAAATTTTCGCATACGGCGTTCGCAATCCTTGGCGAATTGCGTTTGACAAAGAGACAGGTAAATTGTGGTTAAGTGATGTCGGACAGGAATTGTGGGAAGAAGTTCTGATCGTCGAGAAGGGTGGTAATTACGGGTGGAGTATCCGTGAAGGTTTTCATCCGTTCGGCGAGGCAGAGGCTGTCAGTAGCGGAGAAGAGCCATCCGACCCGATCTGGGAATATGACCATCAAATCGGTAAGTCGATTACCGGTGGTCGTGTTTACCGCAGTTCACGCTTGCCGCAACTCACGGGCAAGTACCTTTACGCGGATTACGTGACCGGAACCGTGTGGGCTCTTTCCTACGACATGGCGACGGGGAAGGTGACGAGGAATGAGCAAGTCGTTCCTGAGAGTATTCCAGTCTTGGCCTTTGGTGAAGATCAGGCGGGCGACGTGTACTACTTAACCACCAGCACTCGCGGCGAATGTATTCATCGCTTTGAAGCGAAATAGTCGCTTCGTCGCTTAGTTGCGACATGTCGCGATAGAGGTTGTTGAATCGCGAGAGAGTCGAAAGCCTTTCTCGCGATTCAATGGGAGTTCAGTCGAATTGTCTTCCATGAGCGATCGAGTGCACCGCTCAGTTTTCGACTGAATATAAGGTCGATTTACTTCGCAAAATCATTTGATCCCCGACGATCGCGGGCGATGCCATGAATCCATCCCCCAGCTTGGTTTCGGCAAGACGCTTGTATTTGCGGCCTGGTTCGAGTGTTGTGATGTCACCATCCATGCTGAACAGGTAGATTCGGCCATCTGCATAAATGGGCGAGGCGGCATACTCACCCTTGGCTCGTTTCTGCCAAATGATCTCGCCCGTTTCTGGTTCGCGACAGGTGACAATCCCGTCATCGCTGTTCATATAGAACAGGCCATCGATCAGCAGTTGCGAAGATTTCTTTGCGACTCCTTTCTGGTCTGACCACGCGATGTGCGTGCCGGTCACGTCGCCGCTGCCCGTTGGTTTTACTGCGACCATCGAACCCATGCCGTTCGTGATGAAAAGCAGGCCCTGGCCGTAAAGTGGTCTCGCCGAAGCATTCATCCCTTGGTGGTAAACTTTCCACAGCATTTTTCCGTCGGTTGGATCGTAGGCGATGGTCGCGGCGGCACTTGGGCAGATTACCTGCTGCTTGCCGCCGACATCAATCACATGGGCGGTGCAGTACGCCTTCATGCGATCGCCGTTGTCGGTGCCGTAATCGATATCACGATTCTGTTTCCAAACCGTTTCGCCGGTGTTCTTGTCAAGCGCAAGAACGTATTGGACATCGAAGCCGTCGTAGGCAACAAACAATTTTCCATCGTGCAGAATCGGGGACGATGCAGGGCCGCGATGATGGTCGCATTCCAGATCGAGTCGTTTCCAAATGACATCTCCGGAGCGGGTGTCGAGGCAAGTTGTCAGATAACTTCCGAAATGGATGTAGACTCGGCCGGCTTCGATAATCGGGGTCGGTGTCGCGTAGCTATTGAGTGGATGGCAAAATGCTGGCTCGGCATTTTCCAACAGTAAAAGATCATGGATGACTTTGCCACTTTGTCGGTCGACACAGACCGCGTACATCTTGGTGCCATCTTTGGTGGCGGTGGTCAACCAAACTTGGTTACCCCACACCACCGGTGACGACCATCCTTTTCCGTGGATTGGGGTTTGCCACTTGACGACGGATTCGTCGATAGCAATGGGTAGATTTGCATCCGGAGCCTGGCCGTCACCATTTGGACCGCGATACTCAGGCCAATTTGACTGCGCTGGTAAAGTTGCAACCAAGCAGGTCGTTACCAGAGAAAAAATCAACAATCGCATTTTCATCCTCACCGAGAGAAGTATCTGTAGCTGGTCGCATGATAGGCCCTGCGGCAGCAGATATCTAGCGCGAGCCGCAAGCAGTGGGGCATCAAAAACAGTATTCTAGAGCGGGTAAACTGCAAATAAGATGGATCAAATCATGACGGAAGCCTCAGGCTACAAAACGTTTCACGGACTGCCTGAATTAGCAGGGCTCTGCTCCATGGAACGGGCGGTTGAAAGCGATTGGAGTTTGGAGCAAAGCGTCGGTCGCTTGAAACGCTTGCACTTTATTCTGCGACGGCTCCACGAAGTCTTGACGGCGAAGATCACAGCCGAGCCTATTTACGAGCTGAAGACTGCCTTCAGTTATCACGCCTATCTTTGTGCTGAACAAGTTTCGCTGATTCGGCGGCGAGTCGCTGAGATGCGCGAACCGCCGTTGGGGCTAGACAAAGTCCCCGATCCGGCCTTGCAGCGGGTGATGGATGAAATCGAAGCGGCTCCGACGACAGGCGAATTGCTTGTGAGTGTTTATCGTTGGTTGACCGATGAAATCCTTGCCAGTTGCAAACAACTGCAAACCGACGCGCACCCATTGGCGGATGCTCCAACTGTTCGTGTCGCTCGTCTCATTTGTTTTGAGTTGCAGGATTTGGCGGAATTCGGTCGGCGGGCAATCCCAGAGGTCGTCGATGAAGCGAGTCATGATTCAATGGCGGATTGGATCGACCACCTACGGCAATGTTTGGCTGCTGCGGGTGGATTGGATGGAACCAAGACCGTCACGAACGAAATGCCCGCGGCCTGGCATGATCCTGCCGGTATCTGCTACCAAAAAGAACCGGCGCGGGATGAACGGTTTCATGATCCGTACAACGCGGGTGTGAATCCGGAGGCATTTTTGTACGACGCTTCGTTCGATCCGCAGGATAAGACGCTGATGATGTACTACAAGCGTCTGCGGGAAATCGATGTCCCGGAAATGATGGCCAGCATTCTGGTTGAGCTCCGCGACGAAGAGCCGTGGGATTTTCATATGGAAATGTCACGGCAACTATGGGATGAAGCGCGACACGCAATGATGGGGGAGGTGGGGTTTGTTTCCGTCGGGATCGATTGGACGCAAATTCCGATCAACTTCACTTGGTCCCGGAATCTGAATCTGCAATTGGATGCGCGGCAACGGCACGGCGTTTTGTTTTTCATCGAGCAGGGATTAATGCCGCGGACTGGCAAGCGATACGAATGGGAAGTTGCGACGGAGAGTGGTGACTCGCTTTCCAAGTTGTTTCAGGATTTTGATTGGGCCGACGAGGTGTTACACGCCCAGATCGGACGTCGATGGTACGTTCCCCGGCATCAGTCGCTGCAACAATCACTTGCCTACGGAAGTGATTGTTGGTCGCAAGTGTTGAGTCATTATCGCGAGTATCAAAATCAAGGTTTGACTCAACATCGCAATTGGTGGCCAGAGCTTTACCAGCAAGCATGTGAAAAATGGGAGAAGACGCCCGATCCACGCAGCATGGCGTTTTGTACGACGTACGAAGATACCCGGGCAGATCTGAAACGAATCGACCCCAGCTAGAATCGGAGGTCCAGCTAAAACCGGAGGTCCAGCGTTCGCGAGTAGATTTTGCATGATCGCGATCGGTAAGTTCACCATCGCGATGCAGTCGATCATGCTTTCGTCGCGGCCGACCGGAACTGCTGCTTGGGTGGCGTTGACGGACGACGGGGCGGTGGGACTGAAGCAGGAACAATTTGCCGGCGGACGCTATTCTTCACTCTTTATTCTTCTGTCGGCGCTCTCTGATTTTCAAAGGAGAGGTGCTTGTGGAGGAAATCGAACGATCCGTCACCGTTGATGGTATGAGGGCCATCGAAGAACTCGATTTCGGTTCGGTCGCCAATGTCCAGTTTGTTGTAGTGCCGCCGGATCTTCGCGTATTCCCAGGCAACCCATTCGTCAATCCCCACGCCATCATCATGGCCTCGTTCTACCATGAAGGGTCGTGGTGTCATCAGCATGCCGAGTTCAGCATAGTTTGCGACGTGGGCCATGTTCCATTCGAAGATCTCATACTCGCCGGTCCAGAGGTAGCTAAACGGGGCATCGATGGACGCATTTTTGGCAATCCATTCGTTGAAATCCGCGCTGCAGATTGAGAGGCAATACCCGGGCTCTGCTCCACCGGTTGGCAGCATCGGTGGGACACGCATCGCCGTTTTTCCGCCGTACGACAAACCATAAAACCCGATCCGTTTCGGGTCCACATTTGGCAGGGCGGCCAACCATCGCAAGGTCACGAGGTGCTGTGGGATGATGTAGCTGAACAATGAGCGACCAAGCGGGTTGCTTTTGCGTTGCAGTGTTCGAAATGTATCCCTGCCGCGGTAGGGGTTTTGCGGTGCATAGACGATGAAGCCACGACGTGCCAACTCGGCGCTAAACGATTTGTAGGCTCGGTAGCCGCTTGATTCAGGTCCGCTTATGGTATCCATTGGAATACCTTCTAGGCCGTGTTGGCAAACCACCACCGGGCGTTTCTCGTTAGCTTTCATTCCTTTGGGCAGCAAGAGAATTCCTGCTGCAATGACATCGGGATAAACATCCAGCACAACTTCGTAACCGCTGAAAGCTAGGTCATCCAGGACTTTTCTTGAACGCGGCTTGGAGGGCACAGTCGGGGTAGGCAATTGCCCGAACAGTCGTTGCCAGATTTCCTGCCGCAGTGGTTTTGCTGATTCAACCCAGTCGTCTACGGATTGACGATTCAAGGAAGAAAAACGTTGCTCACGCACGCGATGGCTGAGCTGTAATAATCGCTGCGTGTAATCGACCAATTCTTGTACCTGCCGTCGCTGTCGATTTTCGCTCGAGAAGCCAACGCGAGCGTCGCTGGAAAGAGCGGTGATGTCGCTGGCCGTTGTCGTGGCGGGGTCTGTTTCCGCGAACTGCGCCAGCCATTGATCGATAATTTGTGGCTGGAGTGGTGGAACAGATTCTTGTTGCGTTGGTGATTGAACCAATGATTTGATGGAATCAAGTTCACCGAGTTCACCGCGTAAGCGACTCCAGTGTAAGCGTGCCCGTCGAATTTCTCGCCCAGCGGATTGCCTGTTCACACGTGCGATTAAGCCCGGTGCGGCAATCTGGCGATTACCGGATGGGGGTGCGTTGACGACAGGGATTGCCGAATTCGTTTCGAGAAACAGGAACCGGGGAGCGATCAATCCGGCTAATTCGGAATCACCAAACTCGCTGAGTAGATTCCAGACGTTGCGGTAGATCGGTTCGTTCCAAATGTTCTCTCGTTCGTCGAAATAGCCGCTGACAACCGTCGCATCAATTCGCGTGTCGATTGCGCCGCTGTAGAGCGCGAGTAATCCACCTTCGCTCACTCCCACCACTGCGATTGGTAGTGCAAGATCTTGATTTCGTAATTCAAATTGGTCGACTGCCGCGAGTATTTTTTGGACTTCGTAACCAATGATGTGGCGACCCATTTCGAACGCTTGTCGGTAAATAAACTCCCGGTGGGTCAGATTTGTTTTTCGCCCGATCGATGAATTACCGCTAAATGCGGAGTTGCGATTGATCAAGGTTGGAACAAGAACCTCGCATCCTCGGGCTGCCAATTCAGCAGCAAACTGGGTTTCGCTAGGTTTCAATCCGGCAATCATTTCGGGGGTCCAATCGGCATCCCCTAATGCAACAACGCGAGCGATTGGTTGGCCAACAGGTTTCAGCAGCAAACCTTCGGCGGTCACTCCTTCGAGCACCTGCCAGCGTACTGCGTGAATCGAAAAGAGCTTGCATCGAGCCACCAGGGACGGTGATTCGGTCGTCCCGATCAACTCAATTCCGGTCGCTTCAACTCGGTCGTCGACAACGCCAATGATTTCAGCAAACCGCTCTCGCGATGGTTGCAGTGATGTTTCATAGGCTTGCTGAGTCTGGTAATCAGGCTGCCACCTTGTCTCTCTCAATGCACGTGACTGTGCGAGCTCCCGCAGCGCGAAACGATCGATGCCCTCGATCATCACGACATCCAGCGGACGCTCCTCTTGCAGCAAGCTGGTCCCTGGCAGAGGTTCAACTGCGATCGCGAGAGATGCGACTAAAAAGCAGGTAATGTTAATGGTGCAACGGATCATCGCAGCGGCAACTCAATGGCAGGTTAGGGGGCCACGTAGACGCAACGACGTAAAGATTCACGGCGCAACATTCTTACGCACAATGAGGGACGGTCTCGTTTTTCTAAATCGCTGGCGGTCCCAGGCAACGCAGTTCATCGCCAACCCGCAACAGCAAGTGTCCCTCGGCGAACGCGGGAGTGGCACCGACGGGGCCGCCTAGATCCATGTCGCCGAGTTGTTCGAATCGATCACCGGTACGCAGCACAGTTGCTTTACCATCCAAGCTGATCATCAATAATTTGTCGCCGATCAACACGGGTGAAGCACCGAAGTTACCACCGATTCGTTTGGGACCCCAAATGGCTTCGCCCGTGGTGGCGTTGATGCAAGATGCGATCCCTTTATCATCGACGATGTACAGGCGTCCGTTTTGAACCGCTGGAGTTGGTACGTAGGGGGCGCCGCGGTCGAGGCGGTAAAGTTGCTGGGGCTGTTCACCTGGTCCGCTGGGTATTCGCACCGCGACCAGGTGGTTCCCGCCACCTCCACTGCCGGCTGTGCCAATGGCAACATCGCCGACGATCAGGGGCGTGCTGCAGGAGCGTGTATCGAGAACCTTGGCATTCCAGAGCATCTTTCCCGTCTTGGGATCGAGGCCGAATAGTCCGTTGCCGGTGTTGGAGCCAATGATTTGGGTGCGATCGCCTGATCCGTAGATTGCCGGTATTCCGTAGCAGGAACGCGTCGTGTCGAGCATCGTTTCCCAGAGCGTGGCACCTGTTTTGCGGTCGACCGCGATCATCCTGCTCTGTCCTGGTTTTTGGCCCTCCTTCAAACGGTCGGCTTGCTGCGAATTGAAAAGCAACACCATCGAACCAAAAATTCTTGGTGAGGTTCCGAAGCCGTGCTGGGATAACCACGAACCAAAGTCGCGTGACCAAACTTCTTTTCCGTCGTGGTCAAAGCATTTCAGCAGAGTCGAAGTCGGACCGGCCCAGCAGGCAAACACATAATCTTCATCCGCCGTCGGCGTGCTCGACGCGTAGGTGTTTCGTTTGTGTAGGTGGTATTGGGGTTGATCGTACTCCTTTGCCCAACGCACGTTCCCGGTGTGAAGGTCACGCGATTCGAGGACAATCTTTTTGGTATCTGGGCGGGAGACTAAGTGATAGATACGCCCTTGGTGCACGATCGGTGAACCCACATCTTGTGAGCCCAGTTTTTGTCGCCACTTATAATCCGCATCGGTCCAGGAGGAAGGGATCACGCCTCCCTCAGCGACTCCTTGGCCTTTCTCGCCGTGGAATCGCGACCAGTCAGCGGTTTCTGCTCCAGCGGCCGAGGTGACAGTGAATCCGAGACAGAGGGCGAAAACCCATTGAGGATGGCAAGAGATGTTCATCGTCGATCAGGGGCAATGAGGGCAGGGCAAGGTCGTGCGGATAAGGCGGATTGTGCAAAGCGTGATACGCAGGCACGGCCAGCATTGTAATGCGAAATGAAGGGCCGCGTTAATTGATGCTGATTGACGGTCTAAGTTTTCACATCCGGTTGGAAGATCTCCGGTCCTGTTTCTCTCCTCTGCCTTTCAGCGCTGGTCACATGCCTTACCAACTCGAAATTCGTCACCAGCTCGAGCCATTTTTCGATGAGCCCCGTTTGTGGGATTTTCTTAGTGGTGGCGTCGCATTTCGGGAAATCGCTTGGCTCGCTCCCTGGTGGCGTCATCTCGGTCGGGGAAATCGGGCGTTTCTGGTTGTGGTCCGAAATTCCTCAAAACACATTTGTGGTCTGCTTCCGCTGTATCAGAGACCAAACGGGAGTGGGCGGGTTCTGGCGATGATGGGGGATGGCGAAGCATGTACAGATTATGCTTCGGTGCTGTCGCGACCGGAGGAAGCAGAGCAGGTCGGTGAAGCGATTGGGAAATATCTCACTGAAATTGCAAGCGACTCATTAAATGGTTGGGATACGATCGAAATCGACGGGATCGTCGAAGGCGATGTCGGCATGGCAGCGGTAGCAAGAGGATTGAAAGCGGGCCAAGCGACATTGCACACCGTGTCGCGCATGCGAACTTGGTTCAAGCCAAGCGATGAAAACTGGCAAGAGCATTTAAAGCATTACAGCAAGACAACACGTCGCCGGATGCGGCGGACGGTCGAAAAAATCGGCCCAGGTAAAAAATTCGAAGAGTGCGTCGCGAAAACAGAAAGCGACGTTGACGAATACTTGGGAGCCTTGATTGATATGCACCAGCGACGTTGGGAATCGGTGGGTAAACCCGGAAGTTATGCGAATCCAGATTTTCGCAATTTCATTTTCGAGGCAGCGAAGTCTTTTCTAAATCAAGACCGTCTGCACCTTAACTTGCTTCGGCATGAGGGGCGGAATTTGGCGGCTGAACTGAATTTGATCGGTGAGAACCGAATCATGTATTGCTACAGTGCCGGCTTTGACATTGAAGCAGCCGAGTTGGAGCCAGGCCGTTTGGCCAATGTCGCCACACTGCAGGAATTGTATCGTTCGAACCTTGCTGGGATCGATTTCATGCGGGGTGACGAAACCTACAAAAGTCGATTGGCAACCAGCTCTCGACGGGTTCTGCGGATGCGGGCCACTGCTCCGAATCTGATTCCTCGTCTGCGGCATGCAGCGTGGTGCACGGGATTCGAGGTCAAGCAATGGATGCGGAAAAAGACGGGCAAATCCCCGCTCGAAACCTTCGACTTAGGTTTGTCGGTGGACGCTGGCTCCGCATCGGTGAGTTCGAGCGTTTGAGTCGCCGGCATCGCGTTCGGCCTCGACCAGGCTTCGTGATGGAACGGGCTTCGTGATGGAACGGGCTTCGTGATGGAACGGGCTTCGTGATGGACCAGGCTTCGTGATGGACCGGGCTTCGTGATGGAACGGGCTTCGTGATGGAACGGGCTTCGTGATGGACCAGGCTTCGTGATGGACCAGGCTTCGTGATGGACCAGGCTTTCCCACGGAAAGGGGCCTGAACCGATTGATTGACAACCTGCTCGCCGATTTCTAGTAAAGCAAAATCGCAAGATCGCTGGCTAAAATCGTCATCGCCAATTGTGTCCAGGCGGCGTGTTCAATTGCATCCAGCGATTCATCGCGTGGTGCATCACCGACGGTGAGGATTTGTTCGGCGTCCGCGGGGGTTTCGGCGTAGCGTTGCCGCATTTGATTGACCAAGTTTATGCAGATATCGATTTCGGCGGGTGCGGCTTGCCGCCCCGCAAGCAGTTTGAACAGCAGGTCGATCCGAGCATTTGAATCGTTGTTCGACTTCATTAGGCGAGCGGCCAAACCACGTCCCATTTCAACGCGTTGTGTTTCGTTCAACAGGCCCAGAGACTGCAACGGTGTGTTGGTGCGGCTGCGTCGAACGCAGCTTGATTCTCGATCGGGGGCGTCGAAAAGCGTCATCATTGGATGCGGGCTTGTCCGCTTCCAGTAAACGTACAGACTGCGTCGGTAAAGTCGCTGTCCTTGGTCTCGTTGGTAGTTTTTGGTGTTGCTAGCCGGGTGGGCCAATGCGGCCCACATCCCCGAGGGCTGGTAAGGTTTACAGCCCTCGCCGCCCATCTGAGGATCGAGCAATTCACTCGCCCACAGTCCGAGGTCGCGAAGCACCTCGGCGTCCAAACGGTAGCTGGTACCGCGAGCCAACCATTGGTTTGCGGGGTCATCCAAATCATCTCGCCACGCTGAGCTTTGTTTAAACGTGCGACTGGTAACCATGCTCCGCAGCATTCTCTTCAAGTCCCAACCGCTTTCAACCAGCTCGACTGCGATCCAATCGAGCAATGCAGGATGTGTTGGTTGTTGTCCTTGCAGGCCAAATTCCTCGGGTGTTCGTACTAAGCCAGCACCGAAGGTGCGTTGCCAAATTCGGTTGACCAGCACTCTGGAAACGAGCGGGTGGTCGGGGGAGGTTAACCATTTCGCGAGGCCTAGGCGGTTGGGTGGGGCGTCCTCGGGAAAGGGCGATAAAATCTTCAATACGTTTGGCTGCAGCGGATCGCCGACCGGCAAGTCGTATTCGCCACGCTTTAAAACGCGTGTCTCTCGCGGCTTATCCAGTTCCTTTGCGATTAGGCTTGTTGTGAAGTTGTTTTCCAGTTCGTTCATTGCCGTATTCAAACGCGTCGCTTCGGCGGCTTTGCCGAGTTCGGCAAGTGGGCCAGCGGCCGCTAGCATGCGAAGTTGTTGACGCGTCGTGCATCGATCCCACGCTTGAGCTTTTGCGAGTGCGTCCCAGGGATTCTCAATGCGTACCTGCAGCTCTGCCGAGCCAGCTTGGCCAAGCATTGCGATTTGAAGCTGATGTTCGCCGGCCGTAAGTGAGAACGGAACACTCGCGACTCGGTCGGATGTCGTCTTTTTACCGATCGCCTCGGTTTGGTTGTCCAAGAAAACTTGCGACCCCGTTGCCCCGCTGAAAGCGAGGATCAGCGTCTGGTTCGTTGGCACCGTAACGTTGCAACGCAACCAGATCAGTTGATCCTTGCCGGGCACCTTGTTCCGTGCGGCGCGGCCGGAGATCGCACCGGGAAATCCGCCTTCATTTGACCATGTGAGACTTGGTTGGGAATCTGCCGTTGGCACGACTGGTTCAGTCACGGCAGTGGGCTTGGTGATCTGCCATGTGCCCTGTTTCCATCCCGCTCGTTCGTTGGCGTACCGCAGCAGGTTGTCGAGTTCGACGCCGGCCGCATCGGCAGATGTTACTAGTTTTTCCGCTTGCGTATTGGTCAGCTGCCAACGGGTCCAGGCTGACTGGTCCGCCGGTACGCGAAGCACTGGGCCGTAGGTGTAGGAGTTCCCGTCCATCGCCGGTTCGGCCGTGTTGTTGAAGAATGCCAACAAACGATAGTATTCGGCTTGTTCGACGGGATCGTATTTGTGGGTGTGGCACCTCGCGCAGGTGAGTGACATCCCCAGGAACACCGTGCCGAGTGTCTCGACACGATCGAAGTTATTCTTCATCTGAAACTCGGCTGGTATCGCTCCGCCTTCCCCCGTACTCGGGTTGAGGCGTACGAAACCGGTTGCCACGGCTTGGTCAAGCGTCGGATCGGGCAACAGATCTCCGGCGAGTTGCCAGGTGATGAAGTCATCGAGGGGCAGATTCTGGTTGAACGCCCTGACGACCCAATCACGGTACGGGTAGATCCCCCGCCGATTGTCCAAGTGCAGGCCATGGGTGTCGCCGTACCGGACTGCGTCGAGCCAATATCTGGCTTGATGTTCACCGAAGTTGGGACTCGCTAACAAACGATCGACCAAACTTTCGTAAGCGTCATCACTTTTGTCGGAGAGAAAGGTTTCGAGTTCGTCGGGTGCCAGCGGCAAGCCCGTTAAAACGAAGGCTGCCCGTCGAGCAAGAACAGCACGGTTGGCCGGCGGTGCGAATTCGACCTCTTCGCGTTGCAGGCGTTGACCGACGAGGGAATCAATGGCATCGGCCACTCCTTCAAACTTTGTCACTTTCTGTGGGGGGACGAACGCCCAGTGTTGTGCATATTGGCCACCCTGCATGATCCACCGCTGAAGTAAATTCTTCTCGCGATCCGTCAATGGTTTGCCGGCGTCAGTTGGCGGCATCGGATCCTCTTGATCGACGATCCGCGACAACAAATCGCTCGCCGCCGGATCGGTGGGGTCGACCGCGTGATAGCCGCCGCGGTCGCTCGTGGCTGCTTCTCGTGAATCGAGCCGTAAATCACTCTCGTTCTGCGAATCAGGTCCGTGGCAAACAAAGCACTTGTCCGACAGGATCGGCAGGATTTCCCGAGCAAAATCAACGGGTGTTTCTTGAGCTAGGACGCCCTGTGTCAGCAGTAGCGAGAAAAGTATTAAGTTCAACGGTGCGGCATGATGATTGTTCATAGGCGAATTGTATCATTCCGAAAGTGTTGATGCCCACGGCCTTTCTCCGGTCTTAGTAGTGAGGGCGTTGTGGTGCGTTCGCCACCATCATCGTGACGGTGAGGATGTGCATTTGCAGGCGTGATTCGTTCCCCTAGCGAGCGAAAGTGGGTGGTCTTAACGCCGAAGATTAGCACCGACGATCAGCTGAGCCTCGCGAGACAGCGGCGGGCCGTCAGCGGCGTCAAGCGGCGGTGGTCGTGGCCGCGATCCGATTCGGTTGGGAGCAGGCGAATCGAAACGATGCCCGAATGGTTTCACTATTCCCCGCCAACTCAACCTTGGCATTGATTCTTCCCGGATTTATCAATTCACCCACTGCCCGCTTTCGACACACTGATCTACCATGAGTCATTCCCAGGACCAGCCGCCAGGAGTTCCAAAGTCGCACGATTTTGGCCTTTCAGCCCAGCCGAGATGGAGAGCAATATGAGTCTCGAATCGACTCGTCAGATTTCCGAACCCTGTTCCCTGCCAGCCGATGAGGTTTCGCATCCGCTTGACTTTGCCGACGGGTTCATCCGCCGGCATCTGGGATCATCCGATGCCGTCATCGCTGAGATGTTGGCGACCCTCGGGTTTGATTCACTCGATGCTCTGAGTGAATCGACTGTTCCTGAAGACATCCGCAGCACGGTGCCGATGGATATCCCCTCGGCCCGCGGGGAGCGTGAGTTCTTGGACGGCTTCAAAGCGATCGCCGCCAGGAACAAGGTTTATCGCTCGTGCATTGGGATGGGTTACTGCAACACAGTGACGCCGCCAGTGATTCTCCGCAACGTACTCGAAAATCCCGGCTGGTATACCCAGTACACGCCCTATCAAGCGGAGATTTCGCAAGGACGCCTTGAGGCGTTGCTCAACTTCCAAACCATGGTGTCGGACCTCACCGGTTTGCCTCTTGCCGGTGCGAGTTTGTTAGACGAAGCAACCGCAGCCGCCGAAGCGATGACGATGGCTGCGGCGATCAGCGGTCACCGCAAGCATGGTTTCTTCGCCAGTGAAGACTGCCATCCTCAAACGTTGGCGTTGTTGCAAACGCGAGCTGATGGGCTGGGGATTGAGCTCCATGTTGGAAGTGTTGATGCAATCGACTTCGCGGCAGGCGAAGGTGGTTTGTGCGGTTTGTTGGTGCAATACCCGACCACCGATGGAAGAATCGAGGACTACCGGCAACTCGCAGCATCCGCGAAAGATCATGGTTGTCTGGTGGTGGCGGCAACTGACCTGTTGTCTCTCACGTTACTGACGCCCCCCGGCGAATGGGGAGCCGACATTTGTGTCGGGAGTGCTCAGCGTTTTGGTGTGCCGATGGGACTCGGTGGACCTCATGCGGCTTTCATATCGACGCATGATAAATACGCGCGAAAATTGCCGGGACGCATCATTGGGGTTTCGAAGGATGCCCAAGGCCAACCTGCATT
>JAQWPZ010000314.1 GCA_029245125.1 Rubripirellula sp. | reverse complement strand
ACTTCCTGCGTTGAAGGTGATCATGGATGGGTAGGGACTTGTTCGTTTCAAATAGGTGTAAAGCCCACGGCGATGGCGATTTGGACCTTCCGAGTTTTTCCAGTCTTCGCCGCTGTATGTGGTTTTCCAAACACCACCGGGTTGCGGAGGCATGACGGACGGCCCACCGACCTTTTGCGTCAACAAACCGGCAGCGGCGAGAGCCTGGTCTCGAATGATCTCGGCGGTTAGACGAAATCGCGGTCCGCGTCCGAACAGACGATTGCGTGGGTCGCCTGCGATCTGCTGATCGGTGGCGGTTGAAGTTTGGCGATAGGTTTGAGAGAGTACGATCTGTCGAATCAATTGTTTGATCGACCAACCTTGATCGCAGAAATCGACCGCCAACCAATCAAGCAACGCGGGATGGGAAGGTGGCAACCCTTGTATGCCAAAGTCTTCTTCGGTTTCTACAAGTCCAAGTCCGAATAGGCGGGCCCAGATCCGATTAACCATCACGCGGGACGTGAGCGGGTTGCTGGGGTGCATCAACCATCTTGCAACACCAAGGCGATTTGCGACTGGCTCATCGGGCATATCTCCAAATTCCGCGAGCACTGCTGGTGAGACTTTGTCGCCGGGATCAAGAAAGTTTCCTCGGACATGAGTTCTTGTCTCGCGTTGCTTCGCCGCCGAGAGTTCACGCATGATTGGTGTTTTGGGAATTTCCCGCTTCACTTTGTTAAGTGAATTCCGTAGTTCATCGATTCTGACGATGAGGGCTTTCGTTTCCGGATAGATTTGACGACGGAAGGTGGTTTTCAACTGGCTGCCGGGATCTAGATCTGCTGTCAGCCAATTAACGGGGTGCGGACTGGCTGACACGCGAAACGTATCAAGGGTCAGGCCTTGGCCATATTCCTGATCAATCGTCAAGCGAAGTTGCTGCCCGGTCTCGGGGATTAGTGGTTCGCTGAAGTCAAAGACGGCTGCGTGCGGTTGAGCAGCTTGCGGAGAGAATGCCCAGCCGGCATCTGATTTGCCATCGATTGCCCGCGCGACCTCCCAGCCCCGTTGAGAAAAGTCAGCTCGCGGGTGAATCAATTTCAATTGCCGCGGCTCTTTGCCCGGTTCCAGCAATTCGATGGTCAATTCACGCATCGCGACATTCTTGTCATTCCATTTTCCACCCGGTTGCTTGGGGGTCGTATCAAAACGGATAGCGGTGATGGTCTGCCCAGCGTTCAGATCGAGGATTAATTTCCATGTGTCTTTTTCAGGCAAATCGCCGGTGACTTCCAGGTTTCCTGCGGCGTCTTGTTCCAACTGCACATTTGTCTTGGATTCCAGTGACGACAATCGCAACGGCGACCACAGCGGTTGGTCGTCGAACTTCGCCTGCCACATTTCCCATGCTTCCAGAAATTCGCTGGTCTCGTTTTTTATCTGTTGGTCCAGTTCGCTCAAATCCGCTTCCAAGGATCGAATTTGTTCTTGTTGCGTCGCGGTTGGTGTCGGCATGACGGGGGCTTCCCGATCAGCATCTTCGGTTTGATTGAAGAACGCATAAAAAGCGTAGTAATCTTGTTGGCTGATCGGATCGTATTTGTGCGAGTGACATTTGGCGCAACCCATCGTCAATCCCATCCAGACCTGGACGGTCGTGTCGACTCGATCTTTGACGGCCGCGACACGAAACTCTTCGTCATCGGTGCCGCCTTCATCGTTTTCCATCGTGTTGCGATGAAACGCGGTAGCCAGCAACTGATCGGTGGTCGGATCAGGTAACAGGTCCCCGGCAAGTTGTTCAATCGTGAATTGGTCATACGGCATGTCGTGGTTGAGAGCAGCGATGACCCAATCGCGGTATCTCCAAATATCGCGATGCCGATCCTTCTCGTAGCCTTTGGTATCGGCGTAGCGGGCGAGGTCAAGCCACATCCGCGCCCAGTGCTCGCCGAATGCTTCCGAATTCAACAGTCGATCGACGACTTTCTCAAAAGCTTGATCGGATTCGTCAGCTAAAAACGAATCGGCCTGCTCAATGGTCGGTGGCAGACCGGTCAAGTCTAGCGATACACGTCGCAGCCATTCCGTGCGGTCGGCAGATGGAGACGGTTTAAGTTTTGCGTTTTCAAGCTTGTGGAGAACAAAGTGATCTACTGGAGCAATCGCCCAATCTTCCAAATGGGTCGTGGGGAAGGGTTCCTTCGTCGGAGGAATATACGACCAGTGCTGTTGATAGGTCGCCCCTTGTTGGATCCAGGAACGCAGTAGTTTGATTTCGGATACTGATAATTGGTGTCCGGAATCAGGGGGGGGCATCATCGATTCGGGATCGACTGATTCGATCCGTAACATCAACTCGCTTTCCTCGGGCTTGCCGGGCACGATCGCATCGGCACTGATCGCGGCTTCACGACTGTCCAGGCGGAGATCGGCCTCGCGAGCTGATTCATCTCTTCCGTGGCATGCCAAGCAATTTTTCGTCAGGATCGATCTTATTTCACGGTTAAAACCGACCGCTTCTTCAGCAGCAACGGATTCCGCTCGCGTTACCAACACAGAGGCAATTACGAGGAAGATCGCGGGTAGCCAGTTTTGTCCGAATTGGAACGCGAGTCGAAAAAAAACTATCTTTCTCATTCAATCATCTTGGATGGTGGCAACGTCGCATTCAGGTGCGTCCTTGAAAGCCGTATCCTAATCGCTTTTCCGCTCGATTGCCCTGCCCCTTGCTTGGTTCGGCTGACACGGCTTGTTTGATTCCCTTGATACAGCGTGTTCACCTCGGTCGGCGCGACATCAAATTGCAAGTGATTTGCTGTTGTTTTGGAGTGCTTCTTCCCGCTTCGACCTGCTTCAGTTTGGTTCGGGCTGTCTGCACGGCATTGCCTGATTAAATGAGGGGCGTTGTTTTTTTGCCAAAGTCGCATCTCGAATGGCGAGCAAATCGAAGGTGGCAAGGCGTTTTGTCGCGTTCTATCTCGGCTGTAAGGACGCCGGCAGATTGATGTGAACCATGGTGACTCATGCGAGCGCAACGTAGGGGACTGTCAAATCAGGCAAGCACGATTCCTGACGCCGATCAAGGCAGTTGCTTGCCGCGGAGAGTGGAACCAGCAGGTGGTATCGACTAGATTATTGCGACTAGTAACGGTGCTGGAAGTCAACGAAAAAAATTCATTCGAAACTTGAATCATGCGTGAGATTCTGAAGCGTCGATCGTTCCTCCGCGGTGGCGGAGTTGCGATTGCACTACCGATGCTTGAGGCCATGACGCCCCGCAGCAAAGGGGCGTTAGCTGAATCGCAGCCAGTCAAGCGTTTTGTCTGTTTGTCGAATAATTACGGGGTTTATAAAGAATCATTTTTTCCTGCGGCCGATCAGGTTGGCGGAAATTACGAAATCCCAGAAACGTTGCGTCCACTCGAAAAACATCGTCACGATTTCACGGTGTTTTCCAACCTTGATCACGGAGCGACAGGGGGCCACAAAGGTGTTCCCGTGTTGCTGAGCGGAGTTCGTCCGCACGTAGCGGCCGGGTACCCGGAAGGGAACATCAGTGTCGATCAAAAAATCGCCGAGCATGTTGGTTCTGCAACAAGGTTCTCCTCACTGACGATGAAGGTGAATGATGCGAACCTAGTCAGCTTCACGCGTACCGGTGTGCAGGTGCCAGCGATTGATTTGCGTCAAGCTTACCGGGCCATGTTCATTGAAGATGATCAGTCCGTACGTGCAACTGCAGCCGCACGACTGAAGCGTCATCACAGCATTCTAGATGTTGTGATGGAGGAAGCGAATTCAGTCCATCGCGGATTGGGACAGCATGACCAGCAGAAGTTCGCCGAATACCTAGACGCCGTGCGGTCTTTGGAAAAGAAGATCCAGCAACAACAGCCTTGGTTGGATCGACCCAAGCCCCAAACCGATTATCCCGAACCGCCGCAGGGAAAAGGAACAGAAGCTGATTTGCGATCAGTCATGGAATTGATCTCGCTGGCCATTCAGACTGATTCAACCCGCGCGTTCACTGTCACTGCTGGGTTCAGGAATGGTGACTTCGGCCTTTCTGGTGGCTATCACGGTTTCTCGCATCACGGTCAACGGGAAAAGGAAGTGAACGCTTTGAAACTAATTGAACGTAATCAGATTTCACAAATGGCTTACTTGATCAGCCTGTTGAAAATGAAGGAAGATCCGATCAATGGTGGAACGTTGTTCGATCACACTTCTATTCTTTTTGGCAGTGGGATGGCGACCGGCGAACACTCGACAAAGAACCTTCCGCTCGTCCTTGCCGGTGGTGGCTTCTCGCACGGCGAGCACAAGGTTTATCCGGAGGCAAACGGTCAGCGTGTTCCCGCAGCCAATCTCCTGCTCTCGATCCTCCAGAATCACGGTCTCGAAATAGAGCGATTCGGCACCAGCAATGGCACTCTAGCCGGATTGGATTGGAGTTGAGCATGGCAATGTGGTCGAACCTCGCCAGGTGGTTTGACGCCAGGTGCTCGTTAATCCGAATTGTTTTGCTCGGGGTGATCTCTGTGGGTGCATTGCCCATTAAAACGGGTTTCGCTCAAGCCGCACCAGTTCAAACGACCTTGCAGGCAGTTCGTCCATTTCTCCGGCAGTATTGCGTTGCCTGTCATGGGGCTGCGAAGCAGGAGAATGAACTGCGTTTTGATAACCTTGCCAGCGATTTGTCCGAGACGGAGAATGTCGAAATTTGGCAGGCGATCGTTGATCAGTTGAATCTTGGGGCGATGCCGCCGAGTGAGCATCGGCAACCGAACGAGACGAAGGTTGTCGAAATGGTTTCGCGAATTTCTAGCCAGCTCAAGCTTGCTTATGCGCGGCAGCGGAGCACTGGTGGAAAAACGGTGATGCGGCGGTTGAACCGGTACGAGTTGCGTAGCACGCTTCGTGATTTGCTCTATTTGCAAGGCAACGCAGACTACGCTGCAGGTTTGGTGACAAAACTTGAGGATCGGAATGGGAATGGTCGTGCGGAGTGGAATAGTGATGACCCGACTCGCGAGTTTCCGGCCGATGAAGTGATTGATGGGCTTGATAACATTGGTGGCCGCCTGGTGATGTCGGACTTTCTGCTCAAGCAGGTCATTGCTGCAGCGGAGTCCAGTTTGGAGCTTGCGACTCATGCTGAGACGCAGCCGTCTTTTGAGGCACGTCGGTACCTCAGCCCCATTCGAGCCGATACACCCCGATCGGGTTTGCAGATGTATGCCGCTGTTTTATCGCTTGGTTATGACGGGATTTACCAGCGGTATCGTGAGCCCGGTGCAAGTACTGGCGGGATGGGAAGAGTCGGGCCAGATGATCTGGTGCGTGGTGGTGTTGGCCGGACCGCGCTGTATCGAATCACGATTGAAGCTTCCGCGCACCATCAACGGCACCCTTGGGGTGACTTGATTCAACGCGGTCCAGATAAGCCGATGTTGCTAGGTTTGCACATGGCAGATTCGAAGCGTGGTGGGTTAGGTGAGAACCCAACCTCTCGGCAGCTCACGCAGTGGGTGTTGCCAGCTGATGGCAGCAAGCAAACTATGACCTTTGAGTGTTGGCTTGATGAGACTTGGTTTCCATGGCTGGGTTGGGAGAACGGTCCGTACGATCGAGCTCTGCGTCCCTCAACATTGGTCGAGCAGTTTTTGCCCGACGCTTACCAATCACCACCGCTCAAGGGTGCCCCGCAAAAGGAAAAGCAAGATTACGAACACGCGATGGCAGCCGCATTGTTTGCTTCCGGGTACCAAGGCCCACACCTCCGAATTCATAGCCTGGCGATTGAGCCGATCGAGAAAATATGGCCACCCCGGGGCCATGTCGCTTTGTATGGGAGTGAGGAAAATGTTGCCGCGAACGCTCTGGATGGACTGATTCGCAGTTTTGTTAGTCGAGCATTTCGACGTCCTGCCAAGCCGATTGAAGTTCAACGCTACGTGCAACTGGTTGAATCACAAATAGCTGCGGGGACGAGTCGGGATGAAGCACTGCGGGTTGGCTACACGGCCGCGCTTGCCTCACCGAATTTCTACTACTTGCAGGAATCGGAAGGGCGGCTGGGGGATTATGAATTGGCATCGCGTCTGAGTTATTTCCTCTGGTCGTCGATGCCTGACGAAGAACTGTTTTTGCTGGCGTCGAGCGGAGAACTAAGTGACCCGGAGATTCTGTTGGCACAGGTTGAGCGTATGCTCAAACATCCTAATTCGGCCGCATTCGTGCGACGATTTCCCCAGCGTTGGTTGCGGATCGACCGACTTGGAACAATGCCTCCGCCCGGTGGCTTTTACTTCCATCGTCAAATGGAAATGGAAATGCGGGAGCAAGTTGATGCTTTTTTCTCGCACTTGGTTCACAGCAATCGGCCGATCCGAGAGATCGTTGAATCGGACTACACCTTTTTGAATGAACGGGTTGCGCAGTGGATTTATAAGCGTGATGATGTTTGGGGAGATCGGTTTCGTAAGGTCCCGGCAAAGACACCACACGGTGGTGGCATGCTGACAATGCCCGCTGTCATGACGGCGACCGCTAATGGCGTTGATACCTCACCCGTGGTGCGCGGAGTGTGGGTGCTGGAATCAGTCCTCGGCACGCCTCCTTCACCGCCACCTCCCGATGTCGAGCCTCTTTCGCCCGATTTGCGCGATGCGAAAACCATTCGCGAACAACTGATTGCTCATCGAGAGCAGGCAGCGTGTAATCGGTGTCATCGCAAGATCGATCCGTTTGGGTTTCCGTTTGAGCACTTTGATGAACTCGGGCTCTATCGTGAAAAATATCGCATCCCGGGTGGCCAGCTAGCGATCGATTCGTCCGCCCAGTTTGCCGATGGGCGCGAGGTGCGAAACATCGAAGAATTAAAGCAGGTGCTGCTAACACGCGAAGATCAAATCACTCGCAATCTGACCGAGAAGATGCTTGCTTACGCGAGCGGGCGTTTAATGGAACCACTTGATCGCGGCAGTGTCGATGCGATCGTTGAGCAGTTGGCAAAGCAGTCGGGTGGAGTTCGTGACTTGGTCAAGCTCATTGTTCAGAGCGACGTCTTTCAGACGAAATGACGCTTCGCTTTGTCGCTTTCAAACTGTTACGAATCGTGAGGAATGTATGACGTCTCACTTCCCCATCCAACGGCAGGCGTTGGCGATGACCTGAACTGCTTCACGCTGCTTGTAAACCGGGAAGGTTTCGTGGCCAGGTCGAAAGTAAAATATCTTTCCCTTCCCTAGTTTCCAGATCATGCCGCTGCGAAAACGCTCACCCGATTCCCAAGTTTCTTCAAAGACGACTTCATCGGGATCGGGGACATGAAATGGCTCGTCATACATTTCCGTTCCTAGCACCGAGAAAGTCGCTGGCAGCCCATTGGCGATTGGATGGCTGGGCTTGGCGACTCTCAGTGTGCTTGGTGCGCCGTCTGGTCGATACGCAGGGAAGCAGCAGTTGGGAAGGTCAACTCGGACCATGCTGACCTGACGGCCACGCTTCAGGGCGAGGTAGGCTGGCGTGACCAATGAATCGCGAGCTGGTGGGAAGCGTCCCGCGGGGGGAATGAAATCGAACTGGATCGGTTTTCCACTTGGTGGGTCAGGGAATTTTTCTCGTGCGTCAACTTTTGTTCGCTCGTTCATTGCTTCCACAAAAGGAGTCGACCAATGGGCGGAATGCAGAAAAATGGTGTTCAGTTTTCCCCGCTTTAAACGTTGAATGATTTTTGTTTGCGCTGTTTCCGGTGAAATGTCTCCTTGCCGAACGTGTCCCCACCAGATCAATACATCAGCCCACTCTAAATTCTCTGCCGAAAGACCTTGCTCAGAGTCGTCCAGGCAAACCGAACGCAATTCAAGATCAGGCGCTGTTGCATCCAATCTTGCCGCGAGTTCGTTCCCCAAGAAGTTTTCGTAAGCCTCTGTCTGTTTGGGCTGACGTTCATCCCACACGAGGACGTGCACAGGATCCGCGCCCAAGGAAGAGGCGTGCGGTAGGAGAATCAGAGCCATCACGCAGCATATTTGACTGAAACTTCTTTGTCTGATGGCGTTTTGTCTGCTGCTGGGGATTCGCAAGCATTTCATGTTTGACCATTCTCTTATTGCTTCGGATTTACGCATGTGACGCACGTCTTTGCTTTCCGGCGGAATCTATCTCGATCAATTCAGGTCAGACGCTCGGGAAGAGTTTGACGCATTCTGGATCCGGTCGCCAGCAAATTCACGTCGAGAAATGTCTGAAGGCGGATTCAATTATCTGCGTTTTTGGAAAATGGAATGCGAAGGTTTTGCTGTTTTCTGTTTTGGCATATCGTGGGTTGACTGCGGTGTCTGGTTGCGAGGTTGTGGCTTTTGCGTGGACCACGCTGTCGAGTCGCAAAAGCTGCAAGCACGGCAAGATTGACCTGAGCGGGGACTCTGTCGGCCGTTCGATTTTAAAAAAACTTGACGAGCGAGTTCTTCAGTTCGTGCTTGGGCTTCCGTTCAGGCAGATCACTGAGAGATATTCGGCATGGGGAATTCTTCAACACTTGCTATTTTTGGAGTCGGCCTGCTGGTCTGCCTCGCGATCGTGCTTTGTTCATTATTTGGCACGCATCGGTCCATTCTTATCGCAATCTCAACCGGGTTTGTATTCGCTCCGGCGATCACTCTACAAATTATCAATCCAGGTGGAGCGGGGTTGATGTCGCAACTCTTCATCGCGGCCGCAGCGGCGTTGGGAACCGTGCGGCAGTTTCAAAAGGTTGCAGTCGATGAGGGAACGTTTGCAGTGCGTGAGGTTGACGAACGTGAATGAGGTGTCGCACGCGTTCTGAAGCAGCGTGATGATTCCCATGCAGATGATTGCGGGGATGGATATCGTAGTTGTGTGACGTTGATTATCCTATCACTGCTGATGCAACACTTTTAGAATCCGACCGAACCCTATCAAGGCCACCAATATCGTTTGCGAGCCGAAATCTCGTTCGTGACTTGGGCGGTCGCTAAGATCAAACCGAAAGCGGTGGGAGCATGCTGGCTGCGTTAAAGAACCTTTCATGGGTTGAGCCCGTTATGGAGATGAGTGCAGGATGAAATATTTGATTGTGCTGCCGTTTATCTTTCTGCTGAGCACCAACGTTTTGGGGCAAGCAAAATCAGGCATCGTGACTGTTTCTGCGGATGCTGACTCGATTGCGATTGCCAGGAAGCGTATTGAAGAGACGGTGACCACTGATTCGGTTGCTTCACCTGTTCAAGTCGTGGTGGTTTACTTCACCCCACGTGAGCGACCGCCAGCGGCCAACCATACAGTGCGGTTGCGAAGGATCGTTGAGGA
>JAQWPZ010000309.1 GCA_029245125.1 Rubripirellula sp. | reverse complement strand
CATGGTGAGGGTTGGCACAACAATCATCATGCCGAGCCCCGCGCGGCCTCGCATGGACATCGCCGCTGGGAGTTTGACATGTCTTGGTGGGTAATCCGAACAATGGAAAAAATCGGATTGGCGAAGGATGTCGTTCGGCCTAAATCAATGCAGAAAACGGCTTGATTTGGCCCCGGTTAATCGGCCTCTGTTGTTCAGTAACCGATCGGGCGTCGCCGCTCAGTCGCTCGATTTTGTCGCGTTCAAGGGCTCGCCGTCACCGCCTTTTGACGCAATTTCACCGTCTGCAATCGCGGCCATCTGTTGAAGTAATTGCTGGTCCATTGAATTGCTGCGAAATTGGTATTCACCACTTCCAAGCAACAGATACGCTCCGCCAGGATGGTCACTTAAAACGCCGCCGACGTAAGTATCGGCAATTGCGATTTCCGAATCACGCGGTTCCTGAACTCGTTTGCGTTCGCCGTTGATGCCATGGCCGACGTTCCGTAGGCTCGAGCGTGTGCCGCTAATCCAACCGAGTTCCTCCTCGGGGCGTGAGAGCTTTTCGGCCAGGAAGATCGTGTGTCCCAGTCCGTCGCGAATCTCGGATTCAGTCACGCTTGTATTCAGCTTGAACATGCCGTCGTTCTCTGCCGTGATCGGGACCTCAGACGAGGCGTGAATACCGGCGTAGCAGGTGGTGTTTTTTTGTAGGTTGTTTGCTGAGGGGCAGAGCAGGAATCCTAGTTGCAAGCGACGCACCTCCTCGTTTGTCGAATCGTAAACGCTCAGTTCTCGATTGATTGCTGTAGAGGCGGAGGTTTCACCGAGGTTCGGAAGCAGGGATGCAATCCAGTTGTGGTGGTAGCCCTCGGCAACACTGCGGATCGGTGTCGATTCATCGATCGTTCCCGTCGGATAGTGTCCGTGATCGACGGCATACGCCGACAAGGCGAGGGAAAGTCGAACAAGATTTTGCTCGCAGTTGCTGCGGCGGGAG
Source organism: Rubripirellula sp. (assembly GCA_029245125.1). Lineage (GTDB taxonomy): Bacteria > Planctomycetota > Planctomycetia > Pirellulales > Pirellulaceae > Rubripirellula. The sequence goes on along the minus strand of JAQWPZ010000309.1, from coordinate 18,525 downwards.
AGTTCACGCATTCTCTGCATCGCCGGCAGCGACAATCCCACCATGATTCCAATGATGCCGATGACGACCAGTAATTCGGTGAGGGTAAACCCAGGTCGAGTAGAGGTTGGATTTGTCACTTCGCCGTGCTCGCTGCTTCGATTTAAGGGGTGATCGATCTGGATTCGAGTGGGGCAGTATTGACGGGCGTTCAGTGCTGCCGCAGATTTCATACGCAATTGGGCTCGAGCAGGCCCACTTGATTAGCGGGGATTCCGAGTCGGCTAACCGCGCCTCCCGTTCTGGCGTCGTCCCGGTTTTCATCTGCTCGCCTCATCCTATCAACCACTTTCTTGCTGTGGACCCACTGGGCGACGCATTGCGGGCCTTCACTCGTCACTTCGCTGGTGATACTGATTGATAAATGTTTATCTGCCACAGCACGATCGGCAGATCGGAGGAACCAATTTTGCCGCTATTTGCTTCGATGGCGCGATGTACTTGTAAACGCGGTTTAGCCCGGTCCATGTCAAGCAAGTGACTCGCCGCTGGTTCGGGTTGCGAAACACTGGCCATCACCGGGGAATCCGATACAGCGATACTTCATCGCTGCATTCCCTTCGAGATGCAGCGAGATGCAATCTCTGGCCCCAGTACTGCACCTGGCCCCAGTGCTGCACCTGGCTCCAGTGCTGCAGTCCGGTACTACAGCCTCAAAAACCATGCCTGGCTCATAAACCATGCCTGGCCCCCGCAGCCCCCCGCGGTTCCTTGAATATGGTCCCTGCCCCCTGCGATTCCACCACGATTCTGGCCCCAGCGATTTTTTTCAGCATTCGGACCTCCACCCTAAAAACACTGCCCGGCCCGGCGATCTGATCCAGGAGGCCTTGCCGAAACCTCGGCGACCACCTGGAAATACTCGCCCCGGACACGGGGCAATGCAGGACGGCTTGCCGGGGCCGGCAATGTACCTGCCGCCGCCGCACTTGTTGGATTTTCCTCAATTGGCTAACCTTTGCCCTTCCAAGTCGGGCCCCCGGTGGTGGTCTGCACTTATTACCCATTCCCATGGCGTTGCGCGCGAAGGGCGAGCGACCGGCAATTTGCCGGCCCAATGCCCTGGAAATTTGGTTCATTGATTGACTGATGAGCCGATTTCTCGGAGCCTGCCATGAACAAGAGAGAGGATTTCAACTATGGCTGACCCCATTGTCAAAGAAATGATTGAGTCGGGAGTCCATTTCGGGCACCGTACGAGTTTGTGGAATCCGAAGATGGCTCCGTACATCTTTGGTCGAAAGAATCAGATCCATATCATCGACATCCGCGAAACACTTCGCGGTTTGTTGCGAGCCAAAAAGTACCTCAGCCAAGTGGCTGCCGGCGGTAGCCTGATCCTGTTCGTGGGCACCAAGCGGCAAGCAGGTGAGGCGGTTGAAGCCCAGGCGTTGCGCTGCGGCATGCCATTCGTTAGTGAGCGATGGCTTGGCGGCACGCTCACAAACTTCCGTACCATTCGCAGCCGACTCGGCCGTTTGGAAGAGCTGGAAGAGTTGCGTGGCAGCGAACGAATCAACGACTACAGCAAGAAGATGCAGTCTTCGCTGAATCGCGAATACCGCAAGATGTATCGGAACTTGAACGGCCTGCGAACGATGAACCGTTTGCCCGAATGTCTGTTCATGGTCGATCCAGGGAAAGAGCGAAATGCGGTTCGAGAAGCCAAGCGTCTCGGCATCCCGACTGTGGCTCTCATTGACACCGACAGCGATCCCAGTGACGTCGATTTGCCGATTCCCGGCAACGATGACGGGATTCGAAGCGTGGAGCTGATCCTGCGACAGTTGGCCGACGCGATCAACGCCGGCAAAGGTCAGTTGGCAATGAGTAAGGCTGGCGACAAAGGCGACAAAGGCGGTAATGCGGGCAAAGCAGCACCTGCCGCACAGGAAACCGCTGCAGCAGCAGCCGTCGCCGGCGAGCAGCCATCAGGCGATAGCTGAGCAACTCGTTCGAAGCGAACAACCCCAAGCAAGGTTGGGCAAAAGCCCAGCCAGCTTCAGGGCAGAGTCCAGCAGCTTGCGGAGCAGAGTCCGGCAGAACATGGGCGAAAGCCCGGCAGGTTTAGCAACAGCTTGGTCGGGTCATTAGGGCCCGTGATTGAAATTTCGCGGTCGATGACGTGTTCGTCGGTCGCCACCCATCACCTTGCTCAAGGAGATGGCGTCAGAATAGTGAACCTCACACCTCTTAGTATCAAGTTTGGAGAAAGAGAAATGGCCGACATCACGGCAGCAGCGGTCAAGGCGTTCCGCGAGCGAACCGGATTGCCATTGATGGACTGCAAGAAAGCACTGCAGGAAGCCGGTGGCGATCAAGACGCAGCAGTGGAAGTCCTCCGCAAGCGAGGGCAGCAATTGCTCGACAAGCGAAGCGATCGCGAGACCGCGTTTGGTCGGTTCGGCCTGCACAAGGGCACCGACAAGCCGGTTGGCGCAATGGTTGAATTGCTCTGCGAATCCTCGCCCGTCACAACCAACGAAGACTTCATTCAGTTGGCGGATGACTTGGCAACGGCTCTTGCAGAAAACGACGTCGCGACCAGCGAAGAACTGTTGGCGTTGGAGTCACCGTCGAAAAGCGGCAGCACGCTGGCTCAGCAGAAAGACGATCTGTTCAATCGGATTCGTGAAGTATTTAACGTTGGTCGTATGGTCCGCGTGGCGAACACTTGCGGAGGATATATGCACCATGCGGGCACGACCGCTGGCGTGCTGGTCGAAATCGAAGGTGGCAACGACGATGCTGCGAAAGACGTGTCGATGCACGTTGCTGCGATGAAGCCTGCGGCACTCAATAAAGATTCGCTCGATCCGGAACTTGTTGCCAAGGAACGCGAAATCCTGAAAGAGGCCGCTTTGGCCGAGGGAAAACCGGAAAGTATCGTCGAAAAGATGGTCGAAGGCCGGATGAAGAACTACTACGCCGAGCGAGCTCTTCTGGAGCAAGCCTTCGTCAAAGATGACAAGCAAAGCGTTGGCGAGTACGCCAAGAGCCACAATATGGGCGTCAAGAACTATTGGCACTGGATCATCGGCGAAAAGCAAGATTCCTAATCCATTGCGGTCACGCATCACAACCTCGCCCATCCCCTCGGATCGGCGAGGTTTTTTTGTATGATCTGTTCAATCCCAGTGGCGGTGTTGCGGAGAATTTGGTTGGCTGTCGCAACGTCCCAATCCGATCTGCTGAAGTGGCCAATCATCCTCTCCAGTGTCGTCCTGCCCTGATGCCAGTTTTTTAACCCAGATTCCCCGATTTACAGAAGAAAGATGCCTGACTCCCAATTGCGTTACCAACGTGTGATCTTGAAGCTCAGTGGTGAGAGCTTGGCGGATAGCGGGGGACGCGGGATCAGCGGTGAAGAAGCGGGCGATATTGCTCGTCAGATCCAGCAAGCCCACCAGTCGGGGTGCCAAATCGCGATCGTCATTGGAGGCGGAAATATCCTGCGAGGTGCCCAATTCTCCGGCAGTAACTCGTTCGTTCAGCAGGCGACCGCGCACTACATGGGAATGCTCGCGACGACAATCAACTCACTCGCGATGCAGGACGCGCTCGAGTCGGTGGGGCTACAGACTCGGGTCATGTCTGCGATTCCGACCGAAAAGATCGCGGAAACCTTCATTCGACGCCGTGCGATTCGTCATCTAGAGAAGGGACGCGTGGTAATCTTGGCTGCCGGGATCGGTAACCCGTTTGTGACCACTGACACCGCAGCGGCTCAGCGTGCCCTCGAATTGGATGCTGATGTTGTGCTCAAGGCAACACGCGTCGACGGAGTCTACAGCGATGATCCCGAAAAAAACCCTCACGCGGTGCTCTACGAATCGTTAAGCTACGCCGAGGTCGTTCAGAAGAACCTCAAGGTGATGGATGCGACTGCAATCGCGCTCTGTCAAGAACATGAAAAACCGATCCTGGTGTTCAATTTTAAGAAAGATGGCAACATCGTTCGGGCCGTTTCCGGAGATACGGTCGGAACTTGGATCGGAGCAAAAGCGTAAACCCCACCTAGGTTGACCAAATTTCGATACTCGCGAATCCCATTCACAAGGATGCCAACATGCCTGCTGATGAAATCTTGATGGACGCCCAAGAACGTATGGATAAAGCAATCGCTGTCTTTGGCGATCACTTATCCGGCATTCGTACTGGGCGGGCCACACCTGGGTTGGTCGATTCGATCAAAGTCGAAGCTTACGGGTCGTCGCAACCCCTGAAGCAACTCGCTTCGATTGGTACGCCAGAGCCTCAGCAGATTGTGATCCGTCCCTATGATGCAGCTACGATCAAAGATATCGAGAAAGCAATCGTGGCGGGTGACTTGGGGCTGAATCCGCAGAGTGATGGCCGAATCGTCCGACTCAATGTGCCGCCATTGTCGACCGAAGTCCGCAAGAAAATGGTCGCCAGGATCAAAGAACTTTCCGAAGAAGCGAAAATCTCGATCCGAAACATCCGTCGTGATGCCAACAAAGCTGCTGACTCCGGTGAAAAGTCCAAAGAGCTCAGCGAGGACGATCGCGATAAGCTGAAGGAAGAGGTGCAGGAGCTGACCAAGAAGCACGAGACTCAAGCGACCGAAATGGCCAAGGTCAGAGAAGCCGAAGTCACGGAAGAGTAATCCGCGCAAGCGGCCAAGGATGCTCTCGCCCGCTGCTGGCTTGGGATGCCCTTGATCGAGTTCCCAGCTTCCCAGCTTCCCAGCTTCCCAGCTTCCCAGCTTCCCAGCTTCCCAGCTTACGTGTCTCGCGAGCTGGCGGCCGGTAGCTTTGCTGCCAGCACGTTTTGTTTGGCTGCCAGCAGGTTTTGTTTGGCTGCCAGCATGCGGTTCTGGCAGCTAACTCGCAAAGCCCTCTCTCAAGTGGCTACAATGATGGGACACGTTACGCCCCCTGGCGGTCCAGTTTCAAGAATCGGACCGCGGTGACAACAGGGTCCGCCGTGACCTTCGGGCCCACCACGAGAACCGTTCCCGCCATGAGAACTTTGGTAGCTGTCGGGTTATTGTTTGCCCTCCCTTGCTTGGTGCTTAGCCAAGACTCGCGTCGCTCGGACTGGAGCTTCCAGTCCCCGCGGGAAGAGGTTAGGCCGGTTGCGAATCATGAGCCTTCAGAGGGTTACGAAGGTGGGCCGCAGTGGACCATTGAGGCTGATGAGAGAACTGGCTTGGCCGGCTTTTGGTCTCGTCAATACCCGGTCGAGGGTGGCAAGCATTATCGGTTCTCGGTGCACCGCAAGACCGTTGGCTTGGATCTGCTGCGGCGTGTGGCGGTCGTCCGTCTGATCTGGCTCAACGCAGAGGGACGGCAAGTATTAAGATCCGATCCGGTTCACAGTTCATATCGTTCTGGCGAACGGCCACGGGCGGAACCAGAGTTTCCGAAGCCGGTTTCAGTGGAAGGGTCTTGGACAAAGTTGGCAGGCACTTACGCCGCGCCGCCCGATGCCGCAATCGCCAAAGTTGAATTGCATTTTCGTTGGGGTCAGCCTCAAGGGAAAGTCAGTTGGTCCTCGCCTGCTCTGCAGCAGGTAGCTCGGCCTCCTCCGCGATTAGTCCGGTTGGCGTCAGTCCACTACCAACCACGTGACGGTGAGACAGGTCAACAGAAATGCGAACAGTTTGCGCCGTTCGTTGCCCGAGCTGCTGAACAGCATGTCGATCTGGTTGTGCTGCCCGAAACGCTCACGTACTACGGAACCAAGGGGAGCTACGCGGATGCGGCTGAAACGATCCCTGGTCCGTCGACTAACTACTTCAAAACGCTGGCCAAGCAACACGACCTTTACATCGTCGCCGGTTTGATTGAGCGTGACGGTCACCTGCTTTACAACGTTTCCGTGTTACTTTCGCCAGACGGAAAATTGGTCGGAAAGTATCGCAAGGTTTGCTTGCCGCGAGGTGAGATCGAAGGAGGTTTGACGCCGGGGAATGAGCTGCCGGTGTTTGAGACGAGGTTTGGCAAAGTTGGCATGATGATTTGTTATGACGGCTTCTTCCCAGAGGTCGCTCGTGAGCTTGCAAATCAGGGTGCTGAAGTGATCGCCTGGCCCGTTTGGGGATGCAACCCGTTGTTAGCTTCTGCGCGAGCCTGCGAAAACCATGTTTATGTCGTGAGCAGCACCTACACCGATTTTAGTCGTGACTGGATCCAATCAGCGGTCTATGGCCATGACGGTAGGACGCTTGCCCATGCGGAGAAGTTTGGCACATTGGCGATTGCCGAAGTTGATCTGAACCGACCAACTTACTGGCACAGCTTGGGAGATTTTCAGGCCCAGATCCAACCCCATCGACCACAGATCAATGCAGCGAAGTGACCGAGTTTTAAGAAACTGCGAAACAAAGGATTCGACTTAATCATTTATCCCTGGCAGCAGGATTGATTTGAAAACCTTTGATGGTGCTCTTGTTCATGGCCCCTGTTGTGACACCCGCCGCACGCCCACCGTTTTCACGCTCCAATTTACACTGCGAGACCAGTCCGCTCCTGATCGCACCAGTCCCCGCACGCACCAGTCTTTTGTGACGAAATTAAAATGATGAGACATCTGCTTTTTATCGCCTGCTTGTTTTTTTCGACGGTGGCGTCGGCGAACGATAGCACGCTTCGGTTGGCCAAATTTGATATTGATGCGACTCCGCCTGTCGGATTTATGATGGCATACGATCGAGTGATTCGTGTAGAGGAGCTTGGCCTTCGCTGTCGTGGGATCGTGTTGATGGGATCGGGAAAGCCGATCGTGTTGTGCGCGGTTGATTGGATTGGGATCGGCAACGAAGCGCACGATGCTTTTCGAGATCGGTTGGCGAAGGCTGCGGGAACGACACGAGAGCGAGTCGCTGTTCATACTCTCCATCAGCATGACGCACCTCGTTGTGACTTTTCGGCAGAGCGTTTCCTGCACCAAATTGGAGTCTCGGATCTCGGTTGTCACGACGGGTCGTTTGCTCGGGAAGTCTTGGATCGCCTCGAGCAAGCCGTTGGGGAAGCTGTGGCAGCTCCCACACCGATCACCCATGCAGGGTTTGGAACTGCGGAGGTCAAAGGCGTTGCTTCCAATCGGCGTATTCTGGGAGAGGATGGGCGTGTTCGTGCGACGCGCTACACCACTTGCCGCGATCCAGCTTTGCGTGCCGAGCCCGATGGGGTCATTGATCCGGCCTTGAATTCATTGACGTTTTTCAACGGCGAGGCACCGGTCGCTGTACTGAGCTATTACGCCTGTCATCCGCAAAGTTATTACCGCACTGGGATTCCCGGGCCAGACTTTCCGGGAATCGCACGATTCATGCGTGGTCAGGATGTTCCCAATGTGTTGCATGTTCATTTCAACGGTGCGGGTGGGAATATTGGTGCTGGAAAATACAATGATGGTGCCAAGGAGAATCGATTGATTCTGGCAACACGCATGGCAGCTGCGATGCGGTCAGCGTTCGACGATGCAGAGGTCTTTCCGATCTCTGCCGATGATGTCGACTGGGCGTTCGAGCCTGTTGCGGTTCCTCCCGCACCGCATCTGAACGCGGAGCAGCTTCGCAATAATCTGGAGGAATGGAACGCGACCCAGTACTGGGGTGGACCTGACGATTTGGCTTGGTTGATGAGGTGCCGCAATGGTCACAAAATTGAGCTGGGCTGTCTGAAGGTCGGCAAGGTTCGCATTCTGCATATGCCTGGTGAGTTGTTTGTCGAGTATCAGTTGGCCGCGAAGGCGATGCGAAGTGATTTGCAAGTCGCGATGGCCGCATACGGTGATTACGGACCCGGCTACATCGGAACGGAAATTGGTTATGGTCAGGGCGGCTACGAAACAAGCCAACGCGCTTCAAAAGTTGATAAGAGCGTTGAAGGGGTCTTGATGGATGGAATGCGAGTCTTGCTCGGTGTGAAAAAATGATGACTAGGTTTTTGATCTGCATGATGGTTGCGGCGTTCGCTACAAGCTCAATGTTTGGGCAGGATGATTTTTCGGCCGAGTTGCCGCGCATCCCACCCACACCAGCCTCTGAAGCGGGCAAGACATTTCAGGTAGCCAATGGGTTTCGAATGGAACTTGTTGCGGCAGAACCGTTGGTTTCGACGCCGGTGGCGATCGAGTGGGACGCGGACGGATCGCTCTTCGTTTGCGAGATGCGTGGCTATAGCGAAGAACGTGAGGAAGCGATTTCGCGGATCACTCGCTTGACGGATCAAGACCAAGACGGAATCTTTGATCACCGCACGATTTATGCCGAGGGCTTACTCTGGCCAACCGGATTGCTGCCCTACGATGGCGGCTTGTTCGTGGGTGATGCTCCCGACCTGATCTACCTTAAAGATACGGATCAGGATGGTGTTGCTGATGAGAAACGGGTCGTCTTGACGGGGTTTGGAACCTCCAATGTTCAAGGATTGATGAATTCTTTTCGTTGGGATCTGGACAATCGACTGCATATTGCCTGCAGTAGCGTTGGCGGGATGGTGCGTCACCCCGAGCAACCGGAATCATCCGCTGTCAACGTTCGTGGGCGAGACCTCGCGCTCGATCCACGCACCGAGCAATTTGAGCTCACCAGCGGTGCTGCGCAGCACGGCATGTGCTTTGACGATTGGGGGCGAAAATTTGTGTCATCCAACAGCAACCACTTGCAGCAGGTGATGTACGAAGATCGATACATCGCCCGAAATCCATTTTTAAAAGCACCGCCCTCTCGGATCTCGATTGCCAGTGATGGTCCGCAGGCGGAAGTGTTCCGCACCAGCCCGGTTGAACCGTGGCGGATTGTGCGGACTCGGTTACGGGTGGGCGGATTGGTGCCCGGACCTGTGGAAGGTGGGGGACGGGCCGCCGGCTATTTTACCGGCGCGACGGGAGCGACCATTTATCGCGGGGATGCGTGGCCCGATAAGTATCGTGGCTATGCGATCATCGGTGATGTTGGCAGTAATTTGGTACACCGCAAAGAGTTGGTGCCCAATGGTCTGCAGTGGACCGGTAATCGCGTCGATGAGCAGACTGAATTTGTCACCTCGACTGATATTTGGTTCCGTCCTGCTCAATTTGCCAACGCACCCGATGGGACTCTGCATGTCATCGATGTCTGTCGAGAAGTGATTGAACATCCCAAGAGCTTGCCACCAGATATCAAGAAACATCTCGATTTAAATTCCGGGCGTGATCGCGGAAGAATTTATCGTATCGCTCCGGATGGTTTTGCATATCGACCGACCCCAGATTTGGCTCAGGCACCGGTTCAGCAGTTGGTCCGACTGTTGGCACATCCCAATGCATGGCATCGCGAAACGGCTGCGCGAAGACTCTTTGAGCTGGCAGACGCAGAATCGATACTTCCTCTGCGACGACTTCTTGCGGAATCAAAATCTCCGCTTGGGCGAATGCATGCTCTGTACGTGCTGCAGGGGCAAAATGCACTGGATACAGCGACCGTGATTGAGCGACTTTCCGACCCGCACCCAGGGGTCCGTGCTGCTGCCGTCCGACTTTCGGAACGAGTTCCTAGCAGCGAAGCGTTGCGGGAGAAATTGGCGACGGTCAGCCAGGACGATTCAATTCATGTCCGCTACCAATTGGCGTTTACGGTCGGTTCCGTCGAGGACTTGGATGCCGCGCCAGTTCTTGCCGCAATTGTCAAGCAAGATCCTTCCGATCGTTGGATTCAAGCTGCCGTTCAAAGCTCGGCAGCTGAGGCGGCTGGCAGCCTGTTTGCTCAGTTGGTTTCCGATGCCGCCTTTCGAGCATCAGGCGGTGTGTCATTATTGGGCCAGTTAGCGGGACAAATCGCCCAACAGAATGACGAGAATTCGCTTCGGCAGGCTCTATCGGCGATCGAGCAGTTACCCATCTCCGAAGGGAGTACTGCGTTGCCGATTATCGGTCGGTTGTTAAGTGGCCAATCGCGTTCCAGCAGCGTGATCCATCAGCTCACCGCCGCAGGGGAACTCGCTGCGTCACAGGCTGTTTTGAAGCAAATGGTTGGGACACTGATGGTGAAAGCAACAAATGCTTCACTGCCGCAGCAAGCTCGCGTTAGCGCGATCGACGATCTTGCTTATGGCGATATAAAACAGGTTGGTGCAACTCTCGCATCGCTGATTGACAACCGTCAGCCGCAAGCTGTGCAACGAGCCGCAATCAAAACGCTCGGTGAATTCCGTGGGGCAGATGTTGTGAAGCCCTTGTTGGATCAATGGAGTGGATTGAGTCCGGCGTTGCGAGAAACCGCATCTGAAGTCTTATTCGCGCGGACGGAGCGATTGTCGGCTTGGTTGGATGCTGTGGATCGGGGTGATTTGACGGTGACTGATTTATCGCGGCCACGCCTGGTGATCGCGGCAAAATCAAAAAATCCCGAAATCCGCGGTCGGGCGACGGCATACTTGAACGCGACAGGATCGAAGCAGCGAAGCGAAGTGATCACCAAGTATCGATCCGCTTTGAATTTGGACGCAGATGTTCAACAAGGCCGCGTTCTGTTCCAGAAGCACTGTTCGAATTGTCATCGCGTCGAAGGTGTTGGTCATGAAATCGGACCGAACTTGATGACCATCAAGACGCGCGGCGCGGAGACCATTTTGGTGAACGTGCTCGATCCCAATCGAGAAGTGAATCCCGAGTATCTGAATTACACGGTATTGACTGAAGACGGCAGAACGATGTCTGGGATGATTGCCGCAGAAAGTGCGACCAGCCTAACGCTCAAACGGGCTGAGTCGGCAACAGATCAAGTGTTGCGGCGGGAAATTGACGTGTTGCAAAGTACCGGAATGTCGATCATGCCAGAGGGAATGGAAGAATTGATTGACGTGCAAGGAATGGCCGACCTGATCGCGTACCTCATGGAAATTGGAAGCAAATCCGAAAGTCGCAATTGAGACTCTCTTGGGTAGCAATGAATCTGTGATGTACTTGGCGGCAAGTTTGACGCGATCTGTCTGGTCGCCTGGGGGTAGCTTAATCATCCAGCATACGATGCCGTTTCATTTTATCTCGCAGTGTTCCGCGGTGGATGCCGAGCACTTTAGCCGCCGCCGCGCGATTGCCATTGGTGTGCTGCAAAGCAATTCTTAAGACTGCCGGTTCGAATTCAGCCAGCATGCGTTCATAGAGGTCATCGATTTCTGCTGTCGCGAGGAGTTGCGATTTAGCCCAGTCTTCGATGAGCGCGTCCAGCGAGGCAGTGTCTTCCGAGGCCGGAGCCAGGGGGTGCTGGCTTGGCGGCAGATCTGAAACATCCAGTGCTCGACCGCGGGCAATGACCGATGCGTGTTCAATCGCGTTTCTCAATTCTCGAACGTTTCCAAGCCAGGGACGTGATTCGAGCTCGGACTTGACCTCAGTACTTATTTTTCGCGCTGCGGCTGGATAGCCGATTCGTCGCAGGAAATAATCGACGAGCTGCGGGATGTCCTCGGGGCGTTCTCGTAACGGCGGCAAATGGATTGAAACAGCCGACAGTCGATAAAGCAGATCTTCGCGAAATGATCCAGCGGCCACCGCGCTGGGCAGATCACGATTGGTAGCGGCAATCACACGCACGTCGCACTTTCGTGGTCGCACGTCTCCGACGGCAGAGAATTCGCCCTGTTCGATGACACGCAATAGTTTGACTTGAATTGACATCGGCAGATCCCCGATTTCATCCAACAGCACCGTGCCGTGGTTTGCCAAATCAAATAGACCCTTGCGCTGTTCATGCGCGCCAGTGAAGGCTGATTTGGCGTGGCCAAATAATTCGCTTTCGACCAACGACTCGCTAAAGGCGACCGGCGAGACGGCCATGTACGCTTGCTGTCCCCGTTGGCTGTGTCGATGGATGGCGGCGGCGACCAGTTCTTTACCGGTCCCTGTTTCTCCTGTCACCAAGACCGACAAATCGCTCCCAGCAATCAATGCGATCTGGCGAAAGACTTTTTGCATTGCAGCAGATTGACCGACCAGCAGCGAGGCCTCGGCGCTGTCCTCGTCGGCCGGTTCGTCGCCGATCGGTAATCGGTGCTGAATCGCTTGACGGCAGACCCGCGCGGCATCTTCAAGTCGGAATGGTTTCGTCAAGTAATCTGACGCACCCCCTTGGATCGCCTGGACGGCTGTTTCCAAGTCACCAAACGCTGTCATGACGATGGTTGGGGCTTCATTGGTCGCTTGACGCAGTTTCGGCAAGGCGGTTAAGCCATCTTCACCAGGCAGTCGGACATCCAGCACGACAAGGTCAATCGGTTGCCGATGTGCAACACGCAAAGCTTCTTCCGCTGATGACGCGGTCAGCACCTGATAGCCTTGCTGTCCCAGCAGTGTTTCAAAGCCCCAGCAAATTGACGGTTCATCGTCGACCACCAAGACGGTGCATTGTGGGGCGTTCATGCGGGTGCCTGCCGTTCCGAGGATTCCGTGTCGACCGAGACGGGAATCGCCAGGGTAAACCAAGTTTGACCGGATTGACGCCGCCAGTCTACCTCGCCGCCCAAACGCTGTGCCGCGCTGGCGACCAGCGGCAAACCAAGGCCGAGGCCCTCGGGCTTTGACGTTACGAAGGGTTCAAATAAGTCATTGGTCACTCCTTCGGGAGGACCACTGCCATTGTCGATCACCTCAAACTTCAAGCGGTCACCTGGATCCCGCCGGACTTTGATTTCGACTCGGGAAGCTTCTTCGAGAGCGTTAATTGCGAGATTCGTCACCGCCGCGTGGAGGGTTGGTCCATCACTGACTTGGCAATTGTCCAGATGGTCACTGACTTCCCAACGCAAATCGACTCGCAGGTGCCTCGCTGTTCCATCGATTGTTCCGCGAATGTCATCCAGGCAGCGAGTGACGGTTTGCGGTTGGTCTCGTTCACGCTTGCCCGATGCCACCAACAGCAGGCGGCGTATGTGGCTTTCCGTTTGCTCAAGTTGTGAAAGGGCAACGGACAGTGACTTGTCATCCGCAGAGCACTGTTGCTGATGGAGCTCGACGGCCATCCGAGCGCCCGTGATGCTGTTTCGTAGTTGATGTGCCAGACCACCGGCGACTTGGTGGAGTAATTTTTGGCCTTGTTGTCGATTGAGTGTGTTCCACATGGTTTGAAGCTGGCTCCCCATTTGGGTGACAGCGCGACTCAACAAGCCAATCTCATCACTGGTGTCCGAGTGAACCTGCAGGTCAAAATTTCCTTCAGCGATCTGATCAACCTGGGACTGCAGTCTCGCCAATCTACGCAGCAACCGTGACGTCAGTAGCAACGTGACTGATGTCAGCAAAATAATGGTCGATAAGCCCGTCACGAGCGGAAGTGTTGCGGCGGTCCAGCGGGTTGCCCGGAGCTCATTTTCATCGAACAAAACGGCAATTCTTAAATCCTCTTCCTCGGGGCGATTGCGTCGGGAAAAGGTGCGGTATTGATAATCGCGGTTGGCGATCGAAATTGTCTGCAGCTGCTGTGATGGCTCGGCAATCGCCTTCGGAATCGTGGTTTCGATTGCATCGATTGACGATTGAATCACGACCCCTTGGGCGTTCACGGCAAGCAGCTCTGTTTTGGTCAATGCCGAGACCGACCGAAGCACCGGCTGCGTCAGCAGAAACGTCGCGGGGGCGATCGTTGATTCAATGGCTGCGTATCGGTCCGATGCCTGTTGTCTCGCCCAGCGATCGCCAATCCAGTAGGAGCCGACTGCGACTGCGACCGACGCCAAGACCGCGACGCCCAACAAAGGTACCAGTAAGCGAATTCTGAGCGAACGAAAATCTGCAGGCGTAGGCAATTCCTTGACTCATGGGGTCTGAGTTGAGGCCAAATGCGACCGGATGGGGCGAGCGAGTCAGGCGATCAGCACAATAGTCTAAACGGACCCTCTGCGTTCAGTCAGGGGAACCGATAGCGGACTGCCGTTTGTTGTGAATTCGTGCTGCGACGCTGGGAAGTTTGTCCAACCAGCACACTGTGGCTTTCCGTAACGTGGCTTTCCGTACCGTGACGATTGGGTTGGCAAACAGCGGAGGTGCCGTTTCGATCGGTGAAATGACTGTCGTTCCCTGTGGCGAAGGAGCAGGAGCAGACTGGTGTGGCCGGGTTGCTCGCTTCAATGCCTTGGTTGAAGTAGCTTCGGGGTTGGGCAGTCCACGATTCGATTTGTCAGCGATGGAATGGTTGCGGTGCATATGTCGGCTTGCCACAAGTGATTCAGCCCTATAATGACGGCCCGCCGCGGCAAGAACGTCATGCCGGGATATTCGGTTGACGGTGCCGGTTTGATTGCTTGGAGATTAAATTGATGGTTGGTCGCGTGCTGTCTTGGTTAGTGATTCAAGCGATTCGCTTTTATCAAATCGGGATCAGCCCGCTGATCGGTCCCTGTTGTCGGTTTGTTCCCTCTTGCAGTCAGTATGCAATTGAGGTTGTGAAGAAAGACGGGCTCGTGAAAGGAACAGGCCGGGCAATTTGGCGAATCCTCCGTTGCCATCCGTTCAGCGCCGGTGGCATCGATCCGCCTTGACACGGCGGCTTTCGCTTGTGGTCTAGAATTGACTATGAAACGTCAGTTGGATGAGCTGCGTGTGGTGCACGCTGATTAGCGACGTTGATGTCCACGGATCAAATGGCGAATACGAAGCAAGACGTGTTGAATGAGTCGAGCCGGTTTGGGCGACGTGCGGTGTGTGAATTGGGCAGCCGTCCAGAAGGGCATCTTGGATCGATCGGCTGAATGGACCACGCCCTCCTCTGTTGCTTGATGGGTGAATCGCTGAAGTCGCTGCTGGAATGGATGCGATGAACCGGTTGGCAGTTTGGTGCCGCGACTGGACCGATTCGATTTGCATGGACGTGACCTGATGCGACTCAGCAAGCTCAAACCGACCAAGCCTCCGGTCATCGATCCAATGATGATTGCTGCGACCAGCCGACTTTCCGCTGGTTGATCGCCAGCCAATTGAATCGCAACCAGTGTGCCGATGGAGGTCATGCCAAGAAGGATGATCAGTCGCATTGTCGATTGACCCCGCATGGTGTGTGCGCGAGGTGAATTCGTGCCATCAGATTATTCTCCGTCTGTTTTGGATACTATCGTAGACGTTATCTGTGGCTGGCCTGTGATTTCCCGCTCGCTAAGTTCGTGATTCAAGATCTCGAGTAATGTTTGCAGGAACACGACAACCATGGGGCCAACCAAAATTCCGATTGGCCCGAATACTTTGACACCTCCCAGCACGCTTAGCAGTGCGAGTAGTGGATGCAATGCAGACTGGCCGTGCAGGATGAAGACTTTGATCACATTGTCGATTGAAGAGACAATGCCAGCGCCGTAAATCGCTAGCATCACCGCGGCCCCGATGCGCTCTTCCACAGCTGCTAAATAAAGAGCACAGGGTGCCCAGACCGATGCTGCGCCTAGGAAGGGGACCAGGGCCATCACGCTGGTTAACAGGAACAACAAAATCACAGAATCGAAACCGGTGATCCAAAAACCGATGGAGGCAAGAATCCCTTGAGCCAACGCACTTAGCACACTTGCCAAAACGACAGCACGGCTAGTGCGGTCGAATTCCAGAAGCAGGCGTTCCTCGTAGGCGTCGTCCAACGGGCTCAATCGCATCAAGGTTCTGATCATGGCGGGACCATCGATCAGAAAAAAGTAAACCGAAATGATTAACACGATCATGCCAATCAGCGTCTGTGCCAGAAAACTGCCCGTCGCGCTGGTCACGCTGACAAAACGTGGTTGTAGAATTTCCCGACCACGCACCAGCAAATCTTTAAAGTCTTCAGCACTGGGATTCGCAATCATGCGGATCTGACTGTAGAAAGGGCCACCGAGGAGGGTCCGCATCCAACTTCGGATCGATGCCGCGGCGCTCAAGCTGAGCCGATGAAATTGTTCTTCGCTGGTGACTTGGTCGATCACTTCATCATTCGTTCTTTCCGATCGTTGAATCACCGCAGCCGCGAACGCTTGTAGTTTGGTTTCGGCATCGCTGGCTGCGAGGTCAGCTTCGGCTGGGCCGTCCACTTCACTTTGTAGAAACTGGACCAGAGTCAAAGCTTCCTCGGTTCTCTTTTGCATCTCAAGATGCGGAAGTTCAACATCTGGTTCATCGGGTTGATCCAGCGTGTCGGCCAAGACATCTAGGCGGCGAAATTGTTCTGCGTACGGCAGCGAAACGCCAAGTTGTTCACGGGCTCGATCCAATCCCGACGATAGATCGGCGAAATTGACGTGGCTGACCATGGCCGTGAATTGGCTCGTCGCTACTGAGATCAAAAAGACGATTGGTAGAAGAACCACCAACAAAACGGTGCCGGTGGTTGCCAATGCGGCCATTCGTTGACGACCGTTGAGGCGGTGGCCAAACCACTGATGGACCGGTCGAAAGATCACCACTAAAAGAGCGGCTAAGAACAACGGCACGAAGAAGCCAGCCATCACCTTGTAGAATAACGCACCGACGGCGATGATCCCCAAGATCAAAACGGCGACCGACAGGATTCTCGCCATTGATGGAAAGGAGGCGAGTGCGTTTGAGGTGGCGACGCTCGATGCTTCGATTGCGGCAGATGAGGTTGGCGGCTCAGCCACATCCGCCTTATCTTGTTGATCTGGAGCAGGGGTTTGAGCCTCCGAATTGTCGTCGGAGGGTGATGATTTTGAATTGCGGCGACGTTTTGCCATTCCGGTTGCTTTGAAATGATAGAAGGGGCAGGCGATGGTTCTCCAATTTTGGCCGATCTGCTGGACGTTTACCAGTGTTCTCGGCTGCTGCTGCCGAATCAAAGGAACTCGATTTGACCGAGACTGAATCCCCAGATTCGCCTTTTGCCAGCTCGGCACGCCGTCAAATGATCAAACGCGGCGTGAAGCTGGTGATTGCTTGCGTGGTCACGATCGGTTTGGTTTTTGCCGTTCGAACCTCCATCAAACAATGGCAAAACGAGCGTCGAAACTGTGAGCTTCGGCTCGTTGAATTGGATCGTGAGTTGGCGGGTGCAGCTTCGCCTAAAGCGGTCGACCTGATTCGGGAACAGCAAAAGCAAATTCGAGAGTCGGTGCCAAGTTTTCAGAACTTGAATTGGAAACTTGTCGCACTGGCGGCTCTGCTGTACGCGATCGGGTTGGTTCCCAATGGAATCTTATTGCACAACGCACTGCATGCGTTGGGGCAGCATCCTCGTTTTTCGGTTTCGATTTCAGCGCAATTGATTGGACATGTTGGCAAATACGTTCCCGGGAAAGCGATGGTGATCGTGTTACGCACCGGTGCACTTTCTCGTGATGGAGTAAAAGTACTGCCGGCGACCATCTCAATTTTTATTGAAACCTTCATGATGATGGCGGTAGGCGCAACGGTGGCAGCGCTGATCGTGATTTGGTTACCGGTGCCGGGCTGGGTTTCCTGGTTGGCTGTTGGGATCGCGTTGCTCGCTGGTTTGCCGACCTTGCCGCCTGTTTTGCGTTTTGTGGCGGCGCGTGTCAGCAAGGATAGTGAGGTCCGCGAAGATCGGCGGATTGGGTACGGACTGTTTGCTGTCGGTTGGGCGTGGTCGATTCTGGCGTGGGCATGTATCGGTGGAGCCTTTGCTGCCTTGATCATCGCTATCCCGTCAGCGTCGGTGATGCCACCACTTGGCGTGGTATACGCGATTGGAACTGCGGCCATCAGCTTGGCGGTGGTTGCCGGTTTTGCCTCGTTACTGCCTGGCGGTGCCGGGATTCGAGAACTTGTTTTGGCGACGATCTTAACGGTCTCGTTTGGGGCAGCCCATGGATTGCTAGCGGCGATTGCCGCCAGAGTGTTGTTCCTGGTGATCGAGGTTTTGCTAGCGATTGCGAGTTGGTGGTTTTTGCAATTTTCGCAGTCGAAGTGAATTCTGCGTTTCGATTTGTTGCGCTACCAAAACGTTGCAAATAGTGTGTGGGCTGAACCATCAGTTGCTGAGAAAAGCAGAAACCGGGTCGGTGACGGTATTTGCGGACAGGGAACACTCGGTATACTCGCGAACGTTGGTTGCATGGGGCACCACGTATCGACCGATTACCGGGGATGCACCGACGTCATGAATAGAACAGAGATCGTTCCTGCGCGCAAGCAGGACGCCGAGCGTCGTCTTTTGGAACTTGAGTTGTATCAAGTTCGACGGGAAGCAGATCTGGCGCGACTAGAAGCTCGTGCTGCGGAAATCGAATGGCTGATTCAGCAGTTGTGGTTGTCTGACGCGGCGACCGCGGCGGACATCCGAGTTGCGAGTGAGGATCCGAATGCATCAGCCGCGAGTGAGAAACATTCTGCCGCTGGAGCGACAAGCCCTTCAGATCGTTTATCGAGTTTAGATCCGCGGTCCGATGCCGATCTAGAGGCGAAAGTGAGTCGGGGAAAGTCGCAGGCAAAGTCTGCTGCTGCGACTCGATCGGTCGACCGCACTCGGTCAAGTTTGTATCACTCTGAAGTGGTGACGAGGCGAGGTAAGCGAGAGAGTACGGCTGAACGTACGGCTGAACGTAC
>JAQWPZ010000294.1 GCA_029245125.1 Rubripirellula sp. | reverse complement strand
GAACAAAGGGCAACAGTTCCTTGGTGATGTTCGTGAGTTTTTTTACGTTGTTCAGCTGTGCAAGGACTTTGTAGTTGCCATCTCGCATCGCCACGCGATGTTTGTTGAGTGAATTGAAATAGGCCCATAGCAATGGTTTTTCGCGTTGGATTGGCTCGCCTTTCAGGGCTGGCAACATGTTCGTGCCGTCCAGCGTCACGTCGGGCAGGCCGGTTTTCGCTAGCTGACAGAATGTTGGCAAAAAGTCGAGCGACGAGACGGGTGTGTCAATCGTTTGTCCTGGTTCAATCTGTCCCTTCCAGTTCGCGATCCCTGCGACGCGGAATCCTGCGTCAGTGGTATGCAGTTTCATGCCACGCAGTGGACCCGGTGTTCCGTAGGATCGATTGGCCCCCCCGTAGCGTTTGAGCGTTTCTGGGCCATTGTCAGAAGTGAACAAGATCAGCGTGTTTTCACGTCGATTCATTCGATCTAAGCCGTCGACCAATCGCCCGACTGCGGCATCGACGTTGGCAACATTGGCAAAGTAGTGTGCTTGGTCTTCGTTCTTTGCAACCGCGCGATATTGATCGACTAGGGGCGTTGGCGAGGCGACTGGCTCGTGAGGCTCATGAAACGGAACATACAAGAAAAATGGCTGGTCTGTGTCGGTATCGCGGAGCCAGTTTAAGACTTCATCGACGGCAATCTGGCAGCTGAATGATTCGATTTCCCCAACCGGTTTGCCATTTCGGATGAAGTTGCGGGGATGTCGATGCGAGGGTGCCGCGTTGTTTTGCGTGGCCAGCCAGTGATCAAATCCGAATGCCCCCGGTTGAGGCTGGCGATCATTGTTGAACTCACTGTTGCAGTGCCATTTTCCTGCCATGCAGGTTTGATAGCCGGCCTTGCTTAACAGTTGCGGAATCGTGATCTCCGAGGCCCGCATGTGAACTTTTTCTCGGCGGTTGGCGGCAGGTTTGCGTGCCTCGGGAATCCAATCGTAAACACCGGCCCGATTTGGACTGCGGCCCGTCAACAAGCCGACCCGCGATGGTGAACAGACAGGGGCTGCCGAATAGCAATTGGTGAACCGAACCCCCTCCGCAGCCAATTGATCCAAGTGAGGCGTCTTGATGTGGGGGTGGCCGTAGCACTGCAGATCTCCATATCCCAAATCGTCACACAGGATGACCACGATATTTGGCCGGTCATCGGCCCAGCAGAACATCGAAGCGAACAGACAGGAGTAAGCGAAGAACAGTAAGCGAGGCATCGGCAATTTCTTCTGGTGGGCTGTTCGTGGGTCAAACCAACTGACCGACATTTTAATCAGCAAGATCGGTGGGTGTGGTGGGCACTGGTGCTTGCCAGAGCAATCGGCTGGGTTAACGTGGCGACTGATTCTCTGGGGTGACACAAACTCTGCACAAAGTTTGGCGGCTTGTTGAAACAAAGCTGCCAAGGTAAGAGTACGATGAGTAACGCCCTGGCCCATTTTGTTTGAGAGCGTAGACACTGAGCAACATCGTAGAATTATCGAATGTGACGAAGAGTTACAAGGAGGTTGCTGCGCTGTCGGATGTCTCGTTGCGGGTGGAGCCTGGAGTCACTGGATTGCTGGGGCCAAATGGTTCTGGCAAAAGTACTCTGATCAAATCATTGCTGGGCTTGGTCCAGACACAGCAAGGAAGTGGCTCGGTACTGGGGATGGAATGGCCGCAGCGAGTCCGCGAAATTCGCGACCAGGTTGGCTATTTGCCGGAGGATGATTGCTATATCGCCGGGCTCAATGGGATTGAATCGGTCGCTTTCATGGCACATTTGGCGGGTCTGCCTGGGACCGAGGGGTTGAGGCGAGCTCACGAGATCTGTGACTTTTGTGACATCGGCGAAGAACGTTATCGGCCGGTAGAGTCCTATTCGACTGGGATGCGGCAGAAACTGAAGTTCGCACAAGCCCTGGTTCACGATCCCCCCTTCTTGATCCTTGATGAACCAACCACGGGCTTGGATCCCGATCAGCGTGAATCGATGTTGCGGAGGATTCGGACGCTTTACCGCACGCATGGGAAGTCGATCCTGCTATCGACTCATATTCTCCCAGACGTCCGCTCGGTGTGTGATCAGGTGATCATGCTCGTTGGCGGCGAGGTGCGAATCATCGATACACTTGAGAATCTGAGTCGGCCTGCCGAGCCAACCGTCCAGATTGCGATATATGGTGACTCAGCACCCTTGATGCAACGACTTCAGAATGACGGATTTTCAGTCATCGAAGAATCAGATGGGTCGCTTCGCGTTGCCGGAATCGATACAGATCAAATTCCAGAGCTTTGGCAGAAAGCAGCGGAAACGGGGACCAGCGTACGTCGCCTGACACCAGCCATGAATTCGCTGGACGAGATTTTCTTCCATGCCGCCTCCGAGACGGAGTTGCGCTGATGCCGGTTCATGATCTCGGATATCGAAGCTGGGAAGGACGCCGTACGCCTCGTATTCTGCGACCATTATTCGTTGCGCAGAGTGGCGTGTCGTTGGTCTGGCGGCGGCGTTGGTTGCGGACGATGCTGATGTTGGCATGGTTGCCAATCATTTTGCCAGCGTTTGGGATCTTTGCTTTTGAGTATTCGGCGACCGAACCGGGGATGCGCCAGGTTGTGGTTCAAGTTTTGAGTGGACCTTTCCAACGCCCCGATTTAGCGCAGCAGGCGATCAGTGACCCAGCTTTGGTTCGCCATGAAGTCTGGACGATGCTGATCTTGACCTTCTTTCGCTATCCGCAATTGAGTGCGATGGTGCTGTTGGTGGGTTTGATCGCGCCGATGCTGGTCTCCTATGACCTCCGCAGTAAAGCGTACCTGTTGTATTTTTCGCGGCCGCTGTCGCCATCGGAGTACATTCTGGGGAAGGCGGCAGTGGTTTGGTTCTTTTTGGGAATGATTGTGACCATTCCTGCGTTGTTGCTTTATGTCATTGGGATTTTGTTGTCCCCCGATCTGTCGGTCATCGGAGAAACGTGGGACATCCCTCTCCGGATTCTGGGGGCTTCTGTCGTGCTATTGGTCCCCACGACTGCGGTGGCAATGTGCTATTCATCTTCGACCAGCGAAAGCCGCTATGCCTCTTTTGCATGGTTTGCAACTTGGATTTTGGGCTTTGTTGCCTACCAATTCCTGACCTTCATGAACGTTCAACGCCCGCCGAGACGCCGCCGTGGCGGACCTGATTGGCAAGAATTGAATGTCGATTTTGATCGCTATCGCCTGTTGTCGCCGTACCACACCCTGGGAAAAGTCGAAGCTTGGGTCTTTGGATTGGACCCTACCGAGGGCAGCGTGTGGCCAGCGATGTGTCTGTTGTTAATCATTGCCGTCGCGGGTTTTTGGATCGTGCGCCGACGGATTATCGCGAGGTTGAGTGTCTAGAGCGATGATTCGATTAAATCATGTTTCAAAAATGTACGGCGAGGTGATCGGAGTCAATGACCTGACGATCGATCTACCTGACGGCGCTTTCGGTGTGGTCGGCCCCAACGGGTCTGGCAAGACCACGCTGATCAACTTGATGACGGGGCAACTGCGGCCAACACTCGGGCAGGTAGAAGTTTTTGGCAGTGATCCGTGGCGGCACCGGCGGTTGCTACGTCGAATTGGACTTTGTCCTGCGACCGATGTCTTGTACCCCAATGTGACGGCGCGGCAGTGGGTGACTTATCAGGTCAGACTGCACGGCATCGAACAGCGTCAATGTCGCGAATTGGCGCTCGAAAGTTTGGAACTGGTTGGGATGACGGCCAACATGGATCGCCCGATGGGGACCTACTCGTTGGGAATGCGGCAACGCACCAAAATTGCTCAGGCGATTGCCCACCGGCCCGATTTGCTGATTCTGCATGAACCCTACAACGGTTTGGATCCGGTCGGCCGTTACCAGATGACAGAGTTGTTGAAGACTTGGGCCACCGACGGGAAAAGCTTGTTGTTTGCCAGTCATGTACTGCATGAAATCGAAGCAATCACGTCTTCCTTTTTGTTGATTTTTGGCGGGCGTTTACTAGCCTCCGGAACGGCCAGCGAGATCGAACAGATTCTCGCTGATACTCCCCAAGAGGTTTCGCTGTTTGGCCCTGATGCGCCAGCCCTGATTCATCGCTTGGCTGACCAGTCCTGGGTTGAATCGCTGCAATTGTTGGATGATCGAAAAGAACTACGAGTTTCGCTGCGTGATCCAGTCGCACTCTATTCGCGATTGGCGGAGTGGGTCAACGAGGACGGTTTGCGAATCGAAAGGTTCCAAACAGCGGACGGAAATTTGACAGCGGTTTTTGAATCGTTGCTGCGTCATCATCGAGGGGAAACATGATGAACCCAATGTTGACGTTGGATGTGGTCAAGTTTGAATTGGCGCGATCGATGACGTTTGGCCGAACCGCCATCTGGTTCGTGTTGGCGTTATTTCCTGTCATCCTGATCTCCGTGTTAAGACTCAATGACGTCCCACTCGATCCAGTCGAGCCATGGGGCATCATGCTTTATTTTCTGGTCCCTGAAGTGATCAGCTTGCTCGGCTTGCTGTTGTGGGCGACGCCAGCGATTAGCACGGAAATCGAAGGACAAACGTGGATCTATCTAGCGATGCGGCAGAGTGGGCGAACCTACGTCTTGTTGGGTAAATACATCACCGCCGTGTTGTGGACACTCTCGGCGGCGATCCTGTCTACCACCGCTTGCATTGTCGTGATGGGACCCGCTGGGGGATTCCGGTTGTGGGCAGTCATGTGCGCGCTGTCGGTGCTCTCCTGCTTTGCCCACGCATCACTTTATGTGTTGATCGGATCGATTTTCTTTCGACGCACAATGGTGACCGCCGTCTTTTACACAATCGCCATCGAATATGGTCTCTCGTTCGTGCCGGCAGTGGCAAACAAGTTGACCATCAACTATCGATTGCGGGGTCTGCTGTCCAATTGGATGGATTGGGAACAAGCACGCAGTGCTGCCGAGAATGTCTTTGGAAGCGAACCCAGTTGGGTCCATCTCGTTGTCTTGGCCATCATGACGATGGTGCTGTTGGGGGCCGCGATCATCCGCATCGGACGTGGAGAGTTCCCAACCCAGCAAGAAGGCTAGCTGTCGGCTCGTTTGGGCTCGCTTTCGAGCCCGTCTGCTTTCGAGCCCGTCTGCTTTCGAGCGTCACTGAAGTTGGATGCAGTCGCCGTATCGATCGGCTGAGGATCGCGAGGGCCTTGGTTGCCAAGACTATCCCGTCGCATGCCAACGGGCACAGCGATCAACGAGACGCGGGCAGGTGTGCTGCCTTGGGAAGCCGCAAGACAGCTGTTCGACAAGTCGCGTCAGGGGGGGCAACTTTCCAGAGCACTGGTCGAACCGGCCAGTGCTAAGTCACCACTAACGGCAACGCTTATAGCTTTGGCACAGGACGTTTGGGTGCCTTTTTCAACATCCGAGCTTTGTCGTCCTGGGGCGGTGCCGGGTTGTTGTTATTGTTGTTGCCGGGGTTGCCTCGCGGCGTCGGTGTTAGGTCGGTGAACTCTTCTTTCCAAGTCCATCCAATCGGTGTTTCAAGTTCACGCTGAGCCAGCAAGGCCCAAGGAGTTCCCTTGTGATCCTCGACGACACTTTGCAGCAGGTCGCGGGCCCGGTTCGCCTCAGTTTTCCACTTGCTGCCAACTGAAATGTCATCGCTTGGGTCGAGTATCCAAGTGTTGTTCTTTTCTTCGTTGAACTTCATCCCACGTTTCGCTTTGGCGAGCATTGCGTTGTAGGTCTCTGTGCGAACCTTCTGGGCCAGCACGCGGCCCATGGCAAGGTCGAAGCCAGCTTTCCAGCGTGGGCTCTGTTCGCTGTCGCGGGCTTCGATACCGGGCGAGAGTGTTTGGGCCATGCGAGCCAGCGTCGGTTCGAGTTTGGCTGCTGCTTGCTGAGCGGTGGTCAGGTCACCGACCAGTTGTGGTTCCGCACGTCGAACGAAGCGTGTTACAGGGCGGGTGATTCCGGTTGCCGGTTTCATTTGAGCCGCGGTCACTAGTGCTTGCCGCAAGGGGCTTGCTTTGACCATCGATACGTAGTCTTGGGGCGACAGGTAATCGGGGCGGTATCGCGACATGGCGATTGGGTCAAAGAAGTAGCTGAGGTTCGATGCATACTCGTCGATCTCGCCTCGCTTCACCCGCCGATTGACATTGCGGTTCGGGTGAACCGTGAAATAGATCCCGCCTGTCTCGTAGCACAGGCGTGTTAGAGCGTAGGGGCCAAAGCCGCTGTCGATGACGGGTTCTTCTTGAAAGTCACCAGTGAATCCAACTTGGACGCGTTCGGGCAAGAACGTCTCGGGGCCCTGATCGACCTGTGCCCACTGGGGTGATTGGTCAAATTTCGGGTCGGGATCGACATACTTGACGAGCGTATGTTCGCGGCCAAACGGTGCGGGGACACCGACCACGTAGACAGGAATGCCCCATTTTCGACAGGTCGTGATCGATGATTCGAGCATATTCGCATCGTCGCCCCGCTCATCGGTTACTACGACAAACAACACGTTGCGTTGTGGGCCTTGGCTACCGCGACTACGACGCAGCGACTTGTATTCTTCCGCTGCTGAATTGACGGCGTTGAACACCATTTCTTCGCCAGTGCCATCAACATCAATATTGTTAACGATGGATTTGATGTCAGACAGATTGTCCGTTGGGTCGGCTGTGTAAAGTGTGACACCGCTGCCAAAGCCGATGACCGAGGTCAGCAAGGGAGCGTCATTGTTGGTTTTCTTAAAGCCTTCGGCACCACTTTCTTCTGCAATGCCGAGCTCTGTGTAAATGCGATCAAAGCGATCTCGGATTTCCTGCCGCTGACGATTTAGCGAACCACTTTGATCAAACAACCAAACGACGAGCGTCGGTCGCTCCTCGAGGGATTGAAGAATTTCGAAGGTGATTCGGTCAACGGCCCCGTTGGCACCTTCGGCTCCTTCACCCACTTTGCCTTTTTGGTCCATCAACTTGTCGAGCGGTGCGATCGCTTGTTGGAACACTTGATTGACCATGACCTGACCAAGATCGGTTGGCTCCAACTCCACCGGATTGGGGAGCTCAGCGATTTCTGCGAAGGTCTCGGCGGAAGCTTCGGCCATCGACATGTCTGACATGCTGTTGGCACCGACCTCTGTCTGAGGCACTTCGCTGTAAGTAACCTCGTCGATCATCTCGATCTTTTCCTGCGAATAATCGGGTGGTGATACGATCACCACGGCCTCTTCATCGAAGGGGGGACGCAATGGCACCAACGCCAATGTCAGGATGATGATCAAATGAACCAGCATCGACCCGATCAACGCCGTTGCTTCTTGGTTCTCAAGCAACGATTCCTCTTCGAGTTCTTCCTCGTTCCAGGCATCCACATCCCGCTGTTCGTCCGCGTTTTCGGGCCCGATTTCGGGCGTTGGTCCAGATGTTGGATCAGAGTCTGGGCGTGAAGGGGTCAGAACGCTTGGCATAGACAAAACCCTGTCGAGAAGTCCACTCTTCGAAGCGGATAAGGTATTTAGGAGGCGATGCTTCCTGCCACTATTGTCGTCATTGGCGAGCAAACTTTCAACTTCCCTTCGTTATTACAACGAATAGAACCCCAATCTGTACCCCAATGTCGTCGGATTGACCGAAGATTTATCCAGCGGGTGGTTTGACATCCGTCCTGTAGGGCTGTTTTTTAGCTGGCTGACGGGTTGGTGATCAAGGTGATGGTCTACGGCATTTGAGCTCGTGGAGAGCAGCTAAAGCCCGGAAAAGTCTCGTCATTTGTGCACTGACGGCGGGTGTTTTATTGTCACTTCAAGGCGGTTCGGGCCTTGAGGCGAGGCAATTCGCCGGCTGAAGAAGATTTGGCTAGCAATGAACGGCCGAATTTGACTCGGAATCACCACCAAGCATTTCAGTGGTTTCGATCCATGGGATCGACAATTGCAGCGTGGGAGCTTGGTCGATGCCGTGCGATTGCTGGCGATTTGATTAGCTCCGGCAGGCGGTGGGCGGTCCCCACAGCCAGGTGATCAAGGTGCCGCGAAACTCGAGCTGATCCCTACCCCTGTCTCAATCGTTAAAGATTGCCAGATTGGCTCAATGTCGGTCACTGTCATAGTCGAATCATTAGTGACAGACACGTCGTGCCGGATGCAGAGGCGTGTAAACACCATGATGACTAGTGATTGCTGGATCGAGAATCATGCACGAAATCAAAACCGCTTTGTTTCAGCCTTTCAACGTTGACTGGCGAATCGAATTAGGTTCATCCCGAACCTGTTGGAAGCTGGTAACCGCGACGGTCGCTTTGTTGCTGTTTAGCAGTGAAGTGGGAGCACAGGTACGTGTCAAAACACCTGATCGTGGTATCTATCAACCTCCCCTAGTGCCTGCACGGTCTGCACAGCCGTTGGCTGAGTCCGAAGCGTCCCCGCAGACTGCTCCCGGAATCGCCGACTACCTGCGAGGCCAAAAGTCAGAGATCGCTGAATTGGTCCGCACATCGGAATCCGAAGTCGAGCGAGCGGATCAATTCATGCCCCCAGTGAAGTCGATGGAGGATCATCGCTTTGCCGATAAAGCCAAACGCTTGCGTTTGATGGATGTGTCGGTCGAGACCAGAACAGGGAGTCCCAGCGGCGGACCGCGTGTTCGCTCAGGCCGCAATGTTTCTCGCCCGAGCCTCTCAGAAACCACCTCGACTTCAGGTGTTCAAGAAACGACGCGGGGCGACGCAGGAGCATCACAAGGACTTCAGCGTGTGAAACATGAAGAAGTGATTTTGGTACAGCCAACCGCACCAAGGTTGGTCGACAGTCCTTCAGTCACTCAAATCGAACCTGCTGTCCGTCTCCGGTCACGAACGCAGGTTATACATCACGATTCGAAGCACGAGGAAACGATGGTCGCTGAGGGCGAGTTGATTCAACTCGGTGAAGTCGAGATGCACTCGCTTGACTGCGATGGTTGCTCTTCCTGCCTCGGCGGTTGTGACTCGCTGGGTTGTGACTCGCTGGGTTGCCGTCGATCGCCGTGGTATCGACGATGGAGCAACACTGGGTTGAGTTTTCGACGAGATCGGTGGTTTGGCAGTGCGGAGCTTCTGCTGTTGTGGCGGCGAGGCGATTTGCCTCCACCGTTGGTCACCACGGGGCCTGATGATGATCCGGACACAGCAGGGGAAATCGGGCAAGCAGGTACGGAAGTCCTGTTTCCCAATGGTTCCCTCTATCGAGATATGTCTGTTGGAGGCAGGGTCACCTTGGGGACTTGGCTCGATGGTCGTCAGTGTCGCAGCCTTGTGCTGCGAGGTTGGTTGGCTGGCGAGGAAACCGCTGGCTTCAGTGCAGACCAGACGACGGTGCCTGTCATCACCCGCCCCTTCTTCAATGTGACCGACAACATAACTCCCACTCAGGATTCGCAGACGATTGCGTTTCCTGGTCGAGCCGATGGAACGATCGGGGTTCGTGCTTCAAGCGAGGTCTATGGGGCCGACGTTTCAATCAGGCAGTTCATGTATGGGAAGTACGGCGCGACCGTCGATTTTCTGTATGGATACCAATACATGCGTCTTGATGAGGATTTACACATCGCGAGCGATTCGACCTCTTTGAATGCTGATGTCGCACCCGTCGGTTCGACTTTCGCCATTGAGGATTCGTTTGACATCGAAAACGAGTTCCATGGAGCTCAGCTTGGTATGGCAACCCGTTACCGCGAACGCTGCTGGTCCTTCAATGCTCTCGCGAAAGTCGCTTTTGGATCTTTGGCGCGGCGATCGACACTGGCTGGTTCCACCTTCGTTACAAATGGACCATCAGAGTCGACGACCCCTGTAGGCCTACTCGTTCGGGATACGAATTCTGGAACATCCACCGACCACACCTTTGGTTGGATTCCGGAGATCGACTTATCCATCGGTTGGCAGCGCTGGCCATGCTGGGAAGCTACCTTCGGATACAACATCATTGCGATGACTGACGCGGTTCGTGTGTCCGGCGTGATCGATCCAGAACTGGCGGTCAACCTTTCTGATCCGTTTACCGGACAAGCGTCTCCACAGCTAGGACGTCGAGATAAGACGTTCTATCTGCAGGGAATCCACTTCGGTATGCAGTACGTCTATTAATCGTCTGGGATGCCCGTCCACGTTAGTTGGGGATGCTCGTCCACGTTAGTTGGGGATGCCCGTCCACGGTAGTTGGGGATGCCCAAACGTTGGGGGTGCCCAAACGTTGGGGGTGCTGGGCGGTTGGCAGTCGACTTGCCGTTCGGGGCAATCGCCAGGACGACCCCGCTCGTTTGCGCCGTGAACGATACCTAATCGAGCGTGGGCAACTGCTCTCAACTGATCAAGGTGATTCACTCTGCAGAGTGAATCAGCATCGTGGGGCATCGTGAGACCACGGCGGGAAAGGGTTTTGAGTGGCGAACATCATTCGGGTTGAAGATTCACGTGACCCAAGATTGGCTGTGTATCGTCAAATGCGAGCGAATCCGGCAGACCTTTCCAACGCTGGTTGCTTTGTGGTGGAGGGTCGCTGGTGCGTGCAGCGACTCGCCGAAAGCCAACACGAGATTCTCAGCTTGCTAGTGGAACGGGGACGTGAAGCTGTGGCGAGTCATTGTGTTGATGAGCAGACGCCGATTTACTCGTTACCCGGCGACCAAGTGCGGGATTTGGTTGGCTTTGACTTTCACCGCGGAATGATTGCTTGCGGTGCGAGGCCAACTCTGCAGGCGTTTGATCGACTTCGTTTAGGTGCTGATCAGCCGAACATCGCTCTTGCTGTCTTGGGCGTCGATCAGACCGAAAACTTGGGCAGCATGATGCGTTCGGCGGCAGCTTTGGGTGTCCGAGATGTGTTGATTGGGCCGAGGACAGCGGATCCTTTTGCCCGCAGAACCGTACGGGTCAGTATGGCCGCCGTCTTGCATCAACAGCTCTATTCACTCGATGACCCCGCTGAACAACTGCAATCGCTCGCGAAAGATAAAGGCTATCGGACCGTCGTCACCACGCTTGGTAACGCCGTTTCGCTCGACCAGTTCGTCCATGATGATCGCCCACTGGTCTTGATTGTGGGCAATGAGGCCGATGGCGTCTCAGCCGAGATTGAACGTATTGCCACTGATCGCGTTACGATTCCGATGAAGCTGGGAACCGACAGTCTGAACGTCGCAGTCGCAACGGCGATCTTTTTGTATCAACTGGCGAGCGGGATGAAGAATTAGGCCGTTTTCTGTGACTGGGTTGGCATCGACGCCAATCCAGTCACAAGTCACAAACGACCTGTCAAGCAGGTGCCACACTAGGCACGCTTGTTCCGCTTACAGTGCTTCGCTTCCTTCCAGCATGGAGATCTCGGCACCATCAAGGAAGCTAACCAGCGACTTGGCGCGGTATGGCTGCTGCAGTTTGCGGACAGCTTTGCTTTCGATCTGGCGAACCCGTTCACGAGTGACTTGGAAGATTCGTCCGACTTCTTCGAGGGTGTAGGTGTATCCATCGGCAAGGCCGTATCGAAGTCGCAAGATTTCTCGTTCGCGGTAGTTCAGGGTTTCCATCGCTGAATCGATCTGAGCCTTGAGGGCCTCACGATTGGTTTCCATCAAGGGATCGTCATCGCGGTAATCCTCCAAGAACTCACCAAAGACGCTGTCTTCGTGATCACCGATTGGCTGATCGAGCGATAATGGTTGGCGACTCATCTTCAAAATCACGCGAGTGTCCTCGAGTGACAAGCCACTTCGCATGCAAACTTCTTCGGCGGTTGGTTCGCGACCAATTTCCTGAACCAAATCGCGAGTGATCTGACGAATCTTGTTCATCGTGTCAATCATGTGAACCGGGACTCGAATGGTTCGGCTTTGATCTGCGATGGCCCGTGTGATCGCTTGACGAATCCACCAGGTTGCGTAAGTGCTGAATTTGTATCCTCGAGCGTGCTCGAATTTGTCCACCGCTCGCATCAGTCCGGTGTTGCCTTCTTGAATAAGATCCAAGAAAGAGAGTCCGCGGTTGCGGTATTTCTTTGCGATGGAAACGACCAAGCGAAGATTGCCAGCGGACAAGACTCGTTTGGCAGCATCGTAGTCATCTCGCAGCGAATCACATCGCGTGATACGTCGTTCGAGCGTTTTAGGTGTTTCGAATGTCAGTCGCATCAGATAGCGGAGTTCGCTCTTCAATTCTTCCTCGGTTGGCATTCCTGGCAGATTGAAGGTTTCTGGATCGGAGAGCAAACCGCGAATTTCGACCATGCGATCTGATGCACGTCGCAGTTTTTCGAACAGAGGTTGTAGTTTGCCGGTTCGTAGGTTCATTTCCTCGACCAATCGAACGGCTTTATTGCGACGGATCACCAAGTTCTTCCAAGCAGCCCGACGTTGACGCATTGGCAATTTCTTGTTGATCGCCGACAGATAATCGCCTCGGTTTTGTTCCAAGAGGTGTTGCAGCGTTCGCACGTTGGGAACGATTCGCAACATGATCGCTTTTTTCTCTGCGGCATTGGTCACACTGACTTCGATGGTGCGATCCAATCGCAACTGCTTGTCGCGAACTTGTTCGAGCAGTTTGAGGGAGCCTTGTAGCATGAAATCTGTCGCCAGCATCGAGTGGCGATAGTGATCGCGAGTTCGCTCGATTTGCTTGGCAGCAGAGACTTCCTGATCACGTGTCAGCAATGGGATCTGCCCCATTTGCATCAGGTACATGCGAACTGGGTCTTCGGTGGGATCAGCACTGGAATCGTCTCGGCGTCGTGATCGCTCGTCTTCAATCACACCCTCGTCATCGACCGAATCGGCAAAGTCTTGCCCCATGACCCGGGTTCGTCGGGAGATTGATTCTTCGGCGTCGAAAGCATCGTCCTGCAAGCTTCGCTGGCTAATCTTCTTTTCCATCTGTGGCTCCTCGAATTCCGGTTCATTGCGATCGGTTCAGTTCGGGTGGAATAAAGCAGTCGCGGTGCCAAACCGGAGATATGAGGCCTGGGTTTTGTTGTTAAGTTGTTTGCTGGTAGTGACTTGCGTCAATCTTGTGAGGTTTCGCTCAGTTGTCGGAGATGTCTTTTTGCCACCCGAAGTGTTGATCTAACGCCACAATCGTCGTTCCCAGGAATCGTCGACCCGGCTGCGGAATGCGGCCAGGAATCGATCGAGGGAAGAGAGATCAGTCACTTCCGGTGCTCTACACGTTCGTGGCCCATCAATTTAGAATTGGCGGTGCCCCGAGGTCGATCGCGACCGCCTTGCGTGTCTTGCTGTGGTTTTGCCCAGCGCTGTGATGCGTTTCCCCGGTGGATGGTTCCAGGGTGTCTCTGAATTCGTACCAGAATCTCGATGTCTGATCGGTCACTATGGAAGCGCCTCCCCCGCCACCTTTGCCCAACGAAGAGCAATTCGCATGGTTGGCTGACTTAAGTCTCGAGGAACCCAGCCAGGTTGCTGCCGAGCTCGCATTGATCTGGGACTCGGGAAGTCCACCCGAGTTGCTCGACTCGCTTCGGCGGCAGTTGATTGATGCGGCAGATCTCGTCTACGACATGGCTGCCGCGATTCACCACCTCAGGTTATTCCTGCAAGCGAGTCCGGAACCGGCAGCGGTGCTGGAACACTTTCACCGCGACGCCACTGCGATGCCGTTGCTGCTGAAAATTTTCGCGACCAGCCCAACGCTGGCCCGTTGGTTAATTGATGACCCCAATCAATTTGAGCAACTTTGTGCCGATCATCAGCCGGTACCGACCCGTCAGCAGCTCGTCAAGAAAATTTTAGCTGGGCTGGAAAATGTGGAGCAGATCATCGAAGCCGCCTCGGTGATCAGTCAGTACTACTCCCGGGAACTTATTCGCATTGCATGCAACGAATTTGTTCATGGCCTTGCACCAGAAAAGGTTGGTCGGCAATTGGCAAATGTTGCTGATGCTATTTTAGAAGGATCATTGCAGTACGTGATTCGCCGCTTGGCGGATCGGCGCGGTATGCCGCAGCGGCCGGATGGATCGACACCAGAGTTGACCGTTTTGGGATTGGGAGCTCTAGGTGGCCAGGAGATGAGTTACTCGTCTTCGTTGCAACTCATCTTCGTTTACGATTCGATTGACAGTAACAATGTTTGGCATCGCGACTTTTATCAGTCAGTTGTCAGCGATGTTGTCGATTTATTGAAACGCGATCATGCTCGCCGCATTGGGTTTGACATCGATCTTCGGCAGGGTCCTCGATATGAGGTGGGCGTCCACATCTGCAGTTATCGTGAAGCGATCCGGATTTACGAAACAGCTGGTCGCTCGTGGCAGCGATTGAGTTTTGTCAAAGCGCGGGTCGTGGCGGGCTCCGAAACGCTGGGGCAAGCGTTGTTAGAACGTCTACAACCTTGGGTCTATCCGCGTTTCTTAACGCGAGCCGATCTGGCGGAGATCGGAATGCTGCAGCATAAGCTTGAGAAGCGGGCGGAGCAGTCAGGCTCCGATGAAGACGTGGCAAGGTCAGAGGGGGGCCGAGACGACCTCGAGTTGACCGTTCAATTTCTGCAACTGTTGCACGGTGGTGAGCTGTCAAGTGTGAGATGCGGCAACACCTATGAAGCGATCGTTGCCCTCGAACGAGCGGGGTGTGTGACACATCAGGAGGCCGCTTTGCTGTTGGAGAACTACGCCAGACTTTGTCGATTGCAGCATCAGTTAACGGTTGTTCTAGACCGAAATGGTAGCTTGCTGCCCAAGGAAGAACGAACGCGAAAGCAAATTGCCTGGCAGTTGGGAGTCCGTTCCCAGGAGCAACGTGTTGGAGATCTGGAGCGATTTGAAGCATTGCTGAGCGACACTTTCGAGAAAAATCGAAAGATGATCAATCATCTCATGCTGCAAACGGTTCGGCAGGACGAGGTCGCCATTGAAACCGAACTGTTGTTAGATCCAGATCCCGACGCGTCGCTCGTCGAAACCACGATGCATCGTCATCGGTTGACCAACCCACAACGGGCAATGCACGACTTGCTCTCATTGAGCACTGAAAATGTGAGCTACTTGTCGCCACATCGATGCCGTCACTTTCTGTCCTCGATTGCTCCGACGCTACTCAAGCAAATCTCACGGACGCCCGATCCGGATGCTGCTTTGGCATCTCTGGTGAAGGTAACCGATTCGCTGGGCGCCAAAGCGACACTGTGGGAGTTGCTGGGAAATAGCGAGCCAACGATGGAATTGATGGTCCGTCTGTGCGCCACCACTCCTTACCTGAGCAGCATTCTGACGAACAATCCAGGCATGATCGATGAGTTGATAGACTCGTTGATTATGAATCGGTTGCCGAGCACTGAACGATTGGATGCACATTCGATTGAAGTCTGTCGTGGTGCGGTCGACATCGAAAAGATTCTGCATAGTTTTAAAAATGGCGCCCATCTGATGATTGGTGTCCGAGACATGCTGGGCAAAGAATCGCTAGAAGCGACTCATAAAGCAATCGGCGACACAGCCGAAGCTTGCCTCCGTCGCGTGATCGATCGAAAGCAAGAAGATTTAGCTGAACGATTTGGAGATCCGGTTGACGAACAAGGCGACGTGGCGGAATTGGTCACGCTCGCTGTGGGTAAGTTTGGTGGACGTGAACCAAATTATCACAGCGATCTTGATGCTGTCTTCCTGTATTCAGCAGAGGGACAAACGCAGCGTCGAGTGGGTGGCCATCGCGCGACACTCAGCAACGAACAGTTCTTTAATCAACTGACCCAGCAAATCGTCACCAGTGTCAATGACCCTGCTTACGGAGGCAGGCTATACGAATTGGATTCACGGCTGCGTGATTCGGGTGGAGATGGTGTGTGGGCGATGACGGTCGAAAACTTTTTAGACCGCTTCAAGCAGAACCTCGCGCCGTTGTGGCAACGAATGGCTTTGTGCAAGGCTCGCGCGGTGTCTGGGTCACGCAGGCTTCGTACCCGCGTCGATGCGGAGGTCGTCCAAGTCTTGGCCGAAACAAAATGGCAGCCAGAAATGGTGAACGAAATACGTTCGCTCCGCGCGAGAACTGAAAAGACAGCGCGAGCCGAGAACTTGAAACGTGGTGATGGCGGAACGATGGACGTGGAGTTCGCCGCTCAAGCCTTGACCTTGCGTTTTGCCTCGCAAGACCCACGCATTATCCAGACGGGTACAACAGCGTCCCTGCAGGCTTTGAGAAATGCCGACTTTATACCCGAGCAGGATGCCGCGACGTTGATTACCGGGTATCGCACGTTGCGGCGGATCGAGGCGAATCTGCGATTGATGAATACCGCTGCTCGGCATGAGTTACCGGAAGATCCTGATTCAATGAGCAATTTAGCGTTTCTGATGAATGAGCAAGATCCGGCGATGATCGTTGCTCAGTGTCAACAGGCTCGCAAGAACATCCGCTCGGCTTACAATCGAGTGCTGGACGGCCTGAATTGAAAGTCTGTTGAATCAGATTTGTCTCGGTGGATGTCCTTCGCGGTTTCGAACACAAATTCCTCTCTACACGGTGACCTGATGTTTAGGGCTCTTTTGGTTTGCGTTTGCGCGTTGATCGCCGTTCCTCTGTTTTCGGCCGCGAACGCTGCCGATCCTTTGCCAAACATTGTGTTTGTGATGGTCGACGATATGGGATACGGCGATCCTGGCTGCTACAACCCCGATTCGAAAATCCCAACTCCAAATATCGATTCATTAGCTGAATCCGGGATGAGATTCACCGACGCACACGCGCCGGGTCCCCTGTGTCACATGTCGCGGTATGGGTTGCTGACAGGACGTTACCCATTCCGAACCGATGTGCGTCGCTGGCCGAAGCATGCTTTGATTGAACCGGGCGAGGTCACGATTGCATCGCTACTGAAAAGCCAAGGTTATCAAACCGCGATGGTTGGAAAGTGGCATCTCGGCTTTAACGAAAAAGGATACGATCAGCCTTTGCCGGGTGGACCCGTCGATGTTGGTTTTGATTCTTATTTTGGGATCCGCGCCTCAACGGATATTCCACCCTATTTCTATATCGCCGGAAATCGGGCGGTGGCCGCGCCGACCGATAAGGTCGGTGATCGCAACAGTGAAGGCTGGACAAGAATTCAAGGTGAATTTTGGCGAGCGGGCGGAATCGCGCCTGGTTTAGAACTGAAAGATGTGTTGCCCCGTTTCACCGACGAAGCAGTCGACGTGATCAGCACACACGCGAAATCCGATCGCAAGAAACCACTGTTTTTGTATCTGGCCTACCCTGCCCCGCACACACCTTGGCTACCCTCACCAGATTTTCAGGGTAAGAGTGGTGCCGATATGTATGGCGATTTTGCGATGATGGTTGACGCGATGATCGGCAAGGTGCTCAACGCACTTGCCGAAAATCAGATGACTCAAGATACGCTGGTGATCTTCACCTCGGATAATGGGCCTGTGTGGTACGAGCAAGATGTCGAACGGCTTGGGCATGACAGTTCGGGCGGACTTCGTGGCATGAAAGCTGATGCATGGGAGTGTGGTCACCGAATGCCTTTTATTGCGAAGTGGCCAGGACACGTTCCGGCCAATGCGGTCAGTGAGCAATTGCTCTGCTTCACCGACATGTTGGCGACGTTTGCGGCGATCACGGGCACCGAGCTGCCGCCCAAAGCGGGGCCCGACAGCGTGAATCAGTTGCCGGCGTTGTTGGGTGAAGCGAATGCTCCACTGCGATCTGCGCTGGCCATTCGGTCAGGCGGTGGAATGATGACTGTGCGACAGGGACACTGGAAATTGATCGACGGACTTGGGTCAGGTGGATTCTCTAACCCGAAACGGATCAAACCGGGCCCCAATGATCCCGTTGGCCAACTGTACGACTTGGCAAAAGATATCGGTGAAACCAACAATCTGTACGCCCAAAAACCTGAACTCGTCAAAGAGTTGAAAGCGGAAATGAGTCGGATTCAGGATCAGTAAGCGAGTGCGGCAAGTCGGCGAAAACTGTTTCGGAGCGCGGGTGGATTCGATTGCTTAGACCCCGCGTACTGTGCCGTAGTCGTTCGGAAGCGTGAAGCTGTCCTGTT
>JAQWPZ010000280.1 GCA_029245125.1 Rubripirellula sp. | reverse complement strand
GCTTCGATAGCGGCTCGCATCTTGCTGAGTAAATCTGCCAGATTGCGATCGGGCACTGCTGCATTCGCCTCGTAAGGCGTTGTGATGCCGCGGTAGATCCTTGAGCTGAGTGCTTCGCCCAGTGATAGGCTGCCTTCGCTGCGGATCAGTCGTTCCAGTTCGTTGACGGGTACCTGCTGGGCCATCGCATCTGAAACTGCGTCATTGATGTTGACGATTTCAGGGACGCAGATCAGCGATTCAAAGCCATCACCAAAGCAGCTGTCACAGCCAGTCGGCTGATGAACTTGAGGCGGTTTATCTCCAAGGCGGGGGCGAACCCGTTCGGGGACTTCGACTTCGCCGAGATCGAGTGGGGATCGGCATTCCCGGCAAAGTTTTTTGACCAATCTTTGATTGATGACGCCGATCAGCGAGCTTGCCAGGAATTGGGGATGGGTCCCGTAGTGCAGCATCGCATAGATAGCTTCAACGGCTGTTTTTGCGTGGATGGTTGCCAGGACGAGCTGGCCGCTTGCACCGGCACGAACAGCGGTGGCTGCGGTGCGTTCATCGCGGATCTCGCCGACCATGATTACGTCTGGGCTGTGTCGCAGAACCGTTGACAGCAAGTCGGCAAAATCGAGACCCGCTTTCAGGTTGACCTGCG
The DNA here is from genome assembly GCA_029245125.1 of Rubripirellula sp. Classification (GTDB taxonomy): domain Bacteria; phylum Planctomycetota; class Planctomycetia; order Pirellulales; family Pirellulaceae; genus Rubripirellula. Next base: position 17,341 of record JAQWPZ010000280.1, on the reverse strand, counting down.
TCTGCATGACACCGGCAAGCGAGTGTTCGATGGGATCTTCGAGGGTGTGGATTTTCCGAGTGCCGTCGTTCAGGGAGTCGAGAGAGGCGTACAGCGTGCTCGATTTGCCACTGGCCACAGGTCCAGCGACCAGAATTAACCCGGCCTTCTGGTGCAGTAAAGCGTTGATTTCGTCGAGTTCAGTGTCATCAAATCCAAGTTGTTCGATGGAGAGCGCACCCGAGATCGGGTCAAACAGTCGAATCGTGATATCTTGTCCATACAGCGTCGGAATGGCGCTCAGGCGGATATCAATGACCTCGCTTTCCGGGGTGGTGATGACTCCGCGACCGTCCGTCGGGCGAATGGTTTCCCCTGCGTCAGCGCCTGCCAGCACACGGAAGTGTCCTTGCAGTTTGTGCCCATAGTTTCGAGCCAGTCGACGCACGGGTTCGACTTTACCAAGGCGGCGGATTGCCACCTGAACGCTGTTCTCTAGGTCCGAGATGAATAAGTCACTGGCATGGCGTTCAACGGCCCATGCAATAAGATTCGAGGCGTAGATCTCTGGAGGCACAAGCTCTAGTTCGCCTTCGATTTCTTCAAACTCAATCGATTCATCATTCACAGCATCAATCTCAATATGGGCCAAAAACGTCCTGGTGAATTGACATCAGCAGCGAGACTATGGACGAATTCAGCAATGAATGCAAAGAAAAACCAGATTCTCCAATGCGAAGATCAGGAATGTTGCTCGCTAACCCCCCAGGGTTCCAGTTCGCCTGTCGGTGAAATTAACGTCCGAAACGCAATGTTTGTCCCCGCTGAACTTTCCGGCAAGAAATCCTATGGAATTCAATGATTCTGGCTCGAATCACAATGCCAGCCCGCTCGAGTTACTCGGTCAGCATTTTGGATATCGCGAATTTCGGTCGCCCCAAGATGACATCATCCAGCAGGTGATGTCGGGCTGTCATGCGATGGTGGTCATGCCCACAGGGATGGGGAAATCGCTTTGTTATCAGATCCCCGCTTTGGCGATTCCCCCCGGCAGTCGCCAGATCGTGTTGGTTCTGTCGCCATTGATCGCTTTGATGCAGGACCAAGTCGATTCGCTGCGGCGGCGCGGCATTGATGCAACTCTGATCAATTCGTCGCTGGATCGTGAACAACGTCTGCAGCGTTATCGTGAGGTGTCGGAAGGCCAGTATCGATTACTGTACGTGACACCGGAGCGTTTTCGAAAACCAGATTTCCAGGAAGTCATCGGTGCCCGCGAGGTGTCTTTGTTGGCGGTCGACGAAGCTCATTGTGTCAGTCAGTGGGGGCATGATTTTCGGCCGGACTATTCACGGTTGGCCGAGATCCGTGCCTCACTCGGCGAACCGACAACGATTGCTTTGACAGCGACCGCGACGAAAGAGTGTCGAGCGGATATCTATCGTCAATTGAACATCCCTGCCGACGAGATCCGCTTGTTTCATGAAGGCATCGCGCGGCCAAATCTGCAACTCAACGTGCAAGAGGTTTGGGATGAAACCGAGAAAATCGATGCCATCGAATCGATGTTGAAAGATCCGCAGTACCAGAGTGGCGGGGTAATCATTTATTTCTCATTGATCAAAACACTTGAGCGGTTCAGCGATTTATTATTGAATCGTGAAGTCGATCACGTCGTTTATCACGGGGATTTGCCGCGACACAAGCGACGCCGGATTCAGGAAGAGTTCATGAGCGGGCAGGCAGATATGGTATTAGCAACCAATGCCTTCGGGATGGGAGTCGACAAAGAAGATATTCGAATCGTCATCCACGCGGAGACACCTGGTTCGGTCGAATCCTATTACCAAGAGATTGGCAGAGCCGGTCGAGACGGGCATCCAAGTGTCTGCCTTTGGTTGTACGATCAAAATGATTTGATGATCCAAATGCAATTCATTGAATGGGCCAATCCAGACGCCGCGTTTTATTCGCGGGTCTACACCCTGCTGACGGATCGCAACGAGCAGTGCCGAGCATTTGGGTTGGATTGGATGAATGACCAATTGCAGCGGGTCAGTCGGCATGACCATCGTTTGGCGACTGCGATCGCCATGCTTGATCGAGTCGGGGTGATTGCCGGACCGCGACCACCGGAGTGCTACCAGGTCAACGCTGCCCTGCCCACGCGATTCACTGACGATGAGCAGTTGACCGAAAAGAAACGCCGGGATCAGCAGCGGCTTTACGCGATGGTGGAATATGCTGCTGAGGCGGGTGAACGAAAGGAGTTTCTCAATCACTATTTTCTTGATTAAGAAAAGCCTTTTGCTCGCCATCGCGTCATGGTGACCCATGAGGCATCCGGCCTATTCCGGAACGGATGGTTCCGGAGTTGTCGCCCTCTCGCTCACCTGTCTTGCGAGCGCTCGTTTACTCGTAATTCCACTTCATGATCCAAGGATCTTCCATCTTCTTTTGCATCGCTTTCAACTTCGATTTGTAGCGTTCAAGAATGTCACGGTGCCCTTCGCTTTCCGCCAGGTTGTTGGTTTCATTCGGATCAGCGGAGATATGGAACAATTCAAATTCTGGACGCTGGACATAGCCACCAACCGTCGTGTTCCCGTAAGGAGCATCCATGCCTTTTGCCCATTGAGCTTGCCAGCTGCTAGCTGCCCAGAGGTCTGATGCGAAAGGATACGGTAGTGGGTGCGCGATATTCCAAATCAACTTGTAATCACGGTCTCGAACCACACGCATCGGGTAATACATTTGGATTTCGTGGAACGTGTGTGAGGCAAAAATCGTCTCGTGATGAGTGTCATCAGGATTGCCCAGGCAGTGCAACCAAGACTTGCCATGGTAGGAATTGAAGGGCTTGTTGCCATTGCGGTTTTCTTTGACCGCTTCGTCGCGTTCGGTCCAGAATTTTTTTGCGTTGAGCGGGTTCTTGGGGCCATTTGTTTCGGAATCGAGGCCGCCAGCAAAATCGAGCAGTGTGGGTGTGATGTCGATGTGGCTGACCAAAGCTTCGGAAGCAACACCGCGATTCTGTTTGGGCTGATAGGGGTCGCGGACCACCATCGGGACGCGGAGTCCACCTTCATAGACGGTTGTCTTTCCACCGGCAAATGCCATCCCGTGGTCGCTGGTGAAGACGAGCATGGTTTTGTCGTAGAGATCCGCTTCCTTGAGAATTTTGACCAGCCTCGCTACACCCTGATCGATCCGCGAACAAGATTGGTAGTACTGGGCCAATTCTTCGCGGGTTTCGGGCGTGTCCGACAGGAAGTGTGGGATCGGGACATCGTCTGGCGGATAAAAGACTTCCGTGACGCCTGCATGTGCCCCGTCGTTCGGCTTGTTTCCAAACAAGTCCGGCTTCAGTTCTCGCTTGGATGTCTTGTCTTTCCCGCCCCCGCGGTGAGGATCCGACGTGGCGAAATATAAAAAGAAAGGTCTGTCGTCATTCTTATCCGTGATGAAATCGCGGCTCGCTTCCGCCATCTGAATCGCGTTGCGGCTGTTGCCTTTAAGGTAACTCTCGTAGTGATAAACCGTCTCCGGTGCGACGTGATATTTACCAATCTGGCCCGTTCGGTATCCGGCGCGTTCCATGACGCGGGGAAGGGATAAAGAGACCACATCGTGAAAGGAGGCAAATTTGTGAAAATGATGCTGGTGTCCAAACTGCCCGTTGCGATGATTGTGCAACCCACTCATGACCACGCTGCGACTGGCGCTGCAGGAGGCCGTCGTGGCAAACGCGTTTCGGAAAATTAGTCCATCTTCCGCGATGGCATCGATTGCGGGCGTGACAGCGACAGGGTCGCCATAGCAACCGAGGGTGGGGCTCTCATCGTCCGTGATAATGAAGATTACATTCCGCTCTGCGGCGATCACGCTGGCATTCAGCAGAAACAGTAACAATGCAGCAGTTTGGGAAATTCGAAGGGAATGCATCAGAAGGATTCGGGCTGGGTGGTAAATTGGAAGGGAGGGTTGTCGAGAAGACGCTGCCGGATTGGAACTCCCTGGCATCGCCGGAGCGTCGATTGGCAGGGTAGTTCGTCTGGCACGGTAATCCTCACGACTGGCGGCCAGTTTAGGGGCCGCCGCCTACGAGTTTAATCCATCCAGTCTAGTGAGATTTAGTCAGTGCTGCAGATGATCACCCGCTCGGTTTCGATTTGCCTGGCGATGGCCACATCCGTGATGGTCATGTCCGTGATGGTCATGTCCGTGATGGTCACAGCGTCTTCCGCTGTCGCGGCGGATCGCACGACGCTGCTGATTCCACTTGCTGCAGAGGATGCCTCCGCCAGTGGCTCGCCAGGAATCGGCTCACCAGGAATTGGGGAAACAGAGTTCTCCTCTGTTCGCTATGCCGATCAGGCGATGGGACAGCATGCCGATGACGGCTGGCGAGCCTACGTGCGACTTTGGGAAAATCATTCGACGAACCCCGCGAATCGTGCGATTCGTCGCTTCTTGGGTCTGCCTTTGCAGGAAGCGTTCACGTGGTCCGCTCGGCGGGGTCGGTCCTCGCCAAGGTTTTTGAGGTGGGCCGCGGGCAGCTATGCCCAAATCGATACACCTCACTTTGTTGTTTACAGTCGCGCCGGGGAAGAACCGAGTCGTCGAGTCGTTGAGGATCTGGAACGTTGCTACTGGATCTGGACCCAATTGTTCTTTCCACTTTGGGAAGGGGCACCACAGGTTCGAGCCGCCTTGGCGAATTTAGGCCCTGACCAAGCGGTCGAGGATTTTCTGGAACAAAGCTCCTCGCGGATCACGATCCAACGCAAGCTGCGAGTGGTTCTGTTTCGTGATGCCAAGGAATATCAGCAGGCATTGGCACCCGACTATCCGGGGGTCGAGCGATCGACCGGTTTTTACGCGAATGACAAGCAAACGATTTTTCTGTACGCCGCCGATGTGGATGATGCGGCAACACGACGACACGAATTAGTGCATCAGCTATTTCGTGAAGCGACACGTTCAGGGTTGGGGCGTAGTTTCCCCGCTGAGACTGAAGGGTTTTGGCTGATCGAGGGAATTGCGGGATACTTCGAATCCGTACAACTGGCCGAACGTAGTGCAACGGTTGGTGGTTGGGATTGTTCACGACTGCAATTCGCGAGGTATCGCCGCCTGACCCTCGGTGATGTGATGCCGATGAGTGATTTGATTCGCGATGGTCGCCAAGCTGCACAGGAGCAAAAAGATATTGCGAGATGGTATGCGCACGCGATCGCCCAAACACATCGCTTGATGGATAGTGGCAATGCCGATCAGCGAGCCTGGATCTATGCTCAATTGGCTCGTCGGTATCGAATCGGGTTGGCACCACGATTTGATCTCGATGACGATGCTGTTTTGAAAGATTCGGAGGTGGCACTGACTGAGTTTCTGCGAGTCGATGATGATCGAATCCAGTCGAATCCGATCCGCCGACCACTCCAGCAATTGGTACTAGCGGAGTGCCCCTTGCAGCCCGAAACGATTTCCAAGTTGCCACCGTCCAGTCTGCTTCGTTGGCTTGACCTTACCCGGATTCCGCTCGAGAACGCCGATGTTTCGCGGCTTGTGCCCGATCCCTCGTCCGTCGAGCAGTTGCGGTTGGAGGCGACGCGGGTCGATGCTGGACTGACGCCGTGGTTGCGTCAAACGAAGCGACTGGTCGAACTTGATCTCAGTTGGACCAAAATCGATGATTCGGTGATAGCAGCGGTCGAAAACCAAGCAGGGATCGCCATCCTGTATCTGACTGGGACGAAAGTGACCGATGCCTGCATTGACGGCATCCTCAAGATGCGGGATCTGGAAACGGTGGATTTGCAACGCACTGCGGTGACTGCGGCGGGCCTGGAACGAATCCGGACAGCACGTCCACAGCTGCAGCTGAATCCATTACAGTTAATCGACAGTCGCGAATAACCGAGTTTGCGAATCAGACTGTCAAAGCCGCAGTTTGTTACCTTTTTTTCTGATAACTGCCTGCCCTCATGCCACTTCCAGACTTCTTTCGGGTGCGTCAGCGATTTGCTTCGCAAGCGATCGGCGACATCGAGGCTGCGGTTGCTGAAGCGTTGGCCAGTTCGGTGTTGTGTCAGCGAGTGGAAGCTGGGCAACGGGTTGGGATTTCGGTCGGTAGTCGCGGGATCACCAATCTTGCTCGGATCGTGGCGGAAGTTGTTCAATACGTTGCGGCAATTGGTGGCGAGCCAGTGATTGTCCCTGCGATGGGCAGCCATGGGGGAGCCACACCGGATGGGCAAGTCAATGTCTTGGCAAGGTACGGAGTGACTCCCGAGGCGATGGGATGTCCGATCGAGCCGGCGATGGAAACCGTCTCCGTGGGTGTCACCAAGCATGGTGTCAACGTCCATTTCAGTCAGGCTGCCAGCGAGTTAGATCACATCATTGTCGTCAATCGGGTGAAGCCGCACACGCGGTTGGCTGGACGCTATGAAAGTGGTTTGATCAAAATGTTGATGATCGGGTTGGGCAAGCATCATGGTGCGTTGCTGTATCACCAGATCTTTCGCCGCTTCGATTATTCGTTGAACGAACTTGCGCCTGAGATCGCGACCATGATCTGCGACAAGATGCCGGTGACGCTGGGGTTGGCGATCGTGGAGGATGCGTTCGAGCAAACTTCTTTGATCGAAGCGGTCGCGGCCGAGGATTTGTTAGTTCGTGAGCCTGAGTTGCTGGAACTGGCAAAGGCGAGAATGCCGAAGCTCCCCTTTGAGATGGCCGACCTCTTGATCGTCGATCAGATCGGAAAAGAAATCAGCGGGACTGGGATGGATACAAATTTGATTGGCCGCAAAGTCAATGATAAGCAGGCAGCCCCGGATGAGTATCCCAAGATTCACCAAATCTACGTTCGTTCACTGACCGAAAAAACAAACGGGAACGGCAGCGGGATCGGAATCGCCGACTATTGTCATCAGCGAGCGGTCGATGCGCTGAATCAAGAAACAACACGAATCAATTGCCTGACGAGTGCCCACCCCAGCGCGGGCGCGATTCCCTTGACCTTTCCCTGCGATCGCGATGTGCTCGAAGCGGTGCTTGCGCAGGCCGCAGATGATGAGAAGAATGGCCTGCGGTGGATGTGGATCCGCGACACGTTGCACGTTGATGAGGTCGTTTGCAGTCGTGGGTTTTGGGATCAGATGCAGGGGCGATCTGATTTGGAAGCGTTGAGCGAGCCACGACCACTTGTGTTTGATGACCATGGAGATTTGGTGTTTGTAAATGACTGAAATGATGCCTTCACTGTTTCCTGAACAGACTTTGCAGCGGATTGAGAATGCGGGAGTGATCGCGGTCCTGGTGATCGATGAGCCAGATCGAATCGTTCCGCTCTGTCGCGCATTGCTTGCCTGTGGATTGGATGTCATTGAATTGACACTGCGAACGCCAGCAGCGATCGATGCACTCAAACTGGTTCGCCAGGAAGTGCCGGAGATGTTAGCCGGGGTTGGAACGATCTTGCGTTCCGATCAAGTAGAGGCCGTGGTGGAGGCAGGGGCGGCCTTTGGTGTCGCACCTGGTTTGAACCCCAAGGTCGTCTCGCGTGCGATCGAGTTGGGTTTGCCGTTTGCACCCGGAATCACAACACCTACCGATATCGAGGCGGCAATTGAACTTGGGTGCCGTGAACTTAAGTTCTTTCCTGCAGAGCCAAGTGGTGGAACCAAGTATCTACGGTCGATGTACGCTCCCTATGCTCACCTGGGATTGCGATTCATTCCGCTTGGCGGAATCAACCTGCAGAACATGAAGGGGTATTTGTATGACGCGGCGGTGCCCGCGGTTGGAGGGTCATGGATTGCAACGCAAAAATTGATTCAAGAAGAAAATTGGTCCGAGGTGATTGATCACGCGACCGATGCCCGAAGAGTCGTCAAGGAATTGAGAGAGCAGCAATGAAATCGGTTGTCACATTTGGAGAGATCATGGGGCGGCTGACACCGCCCGGTTGCTTGCGACTGCGGCAAAGTATGCCGGGCAGTTTGGAAGTGACCTTCGCTGGAGCGGAGGCGAATGTTGCTGGTTCGCTGGCGATGTTGGGGATGCAGGCAACGTTTGTGACGGCACTGCCGAAAAATGAGCTGGCGGATGCTTGTGTTGCCTCGCTCGATGCAGCGGGGGTCGTTACCCAGATCGCTCGGACGGATCTGGGGCGTTTGGGCCTCTATTTTCTCGAGACTGGGGCCAATCAACGCCCCAGTCGTGTGATGTACGATCGTGATCATTCTGCGATCAGCTTGGCTTCGCCAGAGATCTTTGATTGGCCATCCCTGTTTTCCGACGCCGATTGGTTTCATGTCACTGGAATCACGCCTGCCATTTCTAAATCGGCCGCCCAGGCCACCATCGAATCAGTGCGGGCGGCAAAGAAGGCTGGATTGACGGTTTCTTGTGACTTGAACTTTCGTGCCAAACTGTGGAAATGGGACTCCGCGACCGAGCCCAAACAGCTGGCTCGCCAGGTGATGAGCGAAGTCTTGCCGAGTGTCGATGTGTTGATTGCGAACGAGGAAGATTGTGGCGATGTATTGGGGATTCGGTCACCGCAAACCGATGTCCACAGCGGAACGTTGGATGTGCAGAGTTATCCACAAGTGGCCCGTGAAGTGGTCGGTCAGTTCCCGAACCTATCGATTGTGGCGACAACGCTGAGGCAAAGTCTCTCCGCGTCCCACAACAATTGGGGAGCCATGTTATGGGACGCCCGTGAGGAACGAGCAAGCTTTGCACCTACAGTCGATGGAGACTATTCGCCCTATGAAATTCGCAATATTGTCGATCGCGTTGGCGGTGGAGATTCTTTCGCAGCCGGATTGATCTTTGCTATGCTTAGTGATGATTATCCGAATCTGGAGGACGCGTTGAGCTTTGCTGTCGCCGCTTCCTGTTTGGCTCACTCAATCAAAGGTGATCTCAATTACTCAACCCGTGCTGAAGTCGATGCATTGGCGTCAGGTTCGGGGTCGGGGCGAGTCGTGCGGTAATGGCGATTGGTGTGAACACCATACAGCGATGCCAAACTCAACTTTCTTTCCAGGCAATAAATCAATGGGACGTATGATGTCGCGTCATCGACTGCACTTCCGTCCAAAAATCGTTCTGTTGCCTGTCGTGATGGTTGCGTTGTTGGCGACCAAACCGTCTTTAGCGGGCGATCCAGGCCAGCATCCCAATGTGGTCGTGATTTTGACGGACGATCAGGGATGGGGCGATCTAAGTGCGCATGGCAATTCGAATTTGCAAACCCCGAATCTTGATTCGTTATTGCGTGATGGCACCTCGTTCGATTCGTTCTATGTCTGCCAGGTTTGCGCGCCGACACGTGCCGAGTTTTTGACGGGACGGTATTACCCCAAGACAGGCGTCAGTGGAGTCAGTCGCGGCCAGGGACGATTGAATTCGGATGAAACCACGATAGCGAAGTTGTTTCAAAAAGCGGGGTATGCCACCGGAGCGTTTGGCAAATGGCATAACGGAAGCCAACCGCCGTTGCATCCCAATTATCAAGGCTTTGACGAGTACTATGGATTCACCTCTGGACATTGGGGGCATTATTTCAGCCCACCCTTGGACCACAACGGCAAGCAGGTGCGGGGCAAGGGGTTTGTGGTCGACGATTTTACTAACCACGCGATCGATTTCATTCGAGCCAATCGTGAGCAGCCCTTTTTCTGTTACTTGCCGCTGAACACACCTCACTCGCCAATGATGGTGTCGGATCGTTTCTACAAGAAGTTCGAGGGAGCTGAGATCGATATGCGTTATCGTGATCCCAAGAGGGAAGACATCATGATGACACGGGCCGCTCTCGCGATGGTAGAAAACATCGACTGGAATGTGGGGCGGTTACTTGGGACGCTGGATGATCTGAAGCTTGCGGAGGATACGATTGTTGTTTTCTTTTGCGACAATGGGCCGAACTCCTATCGCTGGAATGGTGGAATGAAAGGCCGCAAAGGATCGCTCGACGAGGGCGGATTGCGTTCTCCATTGTTCATTCGGTGGCCCGGACGCATTGCCGCCGGACATCGAATCAAGCAGATCGCGAGTGCGATCGATCTGTTGCCTACGTTGACCGCGTTGACAGGTATCCAGGCAAAGACCAATAAGCCGTTCGATGGCCGATCGCTACAACCACTGCTGATGCAGACAGAAGACGACTGGCCAGCAAGAAATCTGTTCTCCATTCGGCAAGATCAGGTTAGCGTTCGGTCGCCGCGTTTTCGACTCGATGGGAGTGGCAAGCTGTTTGATGTTTTGGTTGATGTTGGTCAAACCAAGGATGTCTCCTCCGAGTATCCTCAGGTGACTCAAGACCTCAAGCAAGCAGCGGCGCGGTATCTCATTGCGATGCAGGCGGAGTTTGTAAAGTCAGCTGACCGGCCGTTTCATCTTGGTTTTGCTGAATCGACGAGGCTGCCAGCTCGGGATGGTGTTGAGCATGGCACCATTCGCCGCAGTTCCAAGGCACCGAATAATTCATTCTTTGAACATTGGACGAGCGAGCAAGATTCAATCACGTGGGATGTCGATGTTTTGCATCCGGGAAGCTACGAGGCACTTGTTCTTTACACTTGCGGAAAGCCGAATGTGGGGGTCAGCGTGAATCTGACTTGGGAAACCCCTACAGGAAGCTCCACTGCATCCGCCAAAGTGATCGAAGCTTTTGATCCGCCCCTGTATGACAAGTCCAAAGAGCGAGTGGAGAAATCCCATTACTTCGTGAAAGACTTTCAGGTGCTTTCGTTGGGTGAATTAACGATGCAGCGTGGCACCGCCGTGCTGCGAATGACCGCCAGCGATTTTAAGGGTGCTCAGGCAATCGATGTTCATTCGATTGAACTGGTTCGGAAGTGACACGCGAGAGCAGTCGCGGTTGGCGACCGGTTTCAGATCTGTGCACGTTACCGCATCATCGTTGCGAACGGACTAGAGGATTCCAGTCAGATCGAAACCACCGGTCGTCAGCCAAAAAGCAACGAGCATCGACACCCAGACGAGGTCGAGAAAATGCCAATACTGGGCGGCGAAATCAACCGGCCAATGTCGCTCGTGATCGTAGCGTCCGCGTAGTGACCGTACCGAGACGATTCCTAACGCAATGACTCCACCCGCGACGTGGAGGGCGTGAAGCAGTGCAAGGACAGCGACCATCCCTGCCACACCTCGTCCCGTTCCTCCGCGGAGTCCCGGTCCGCTCAGCATGTCGATCATGGCGACGTATTGAATTCCCATGAACAGCGTGGCAGACAAACCGCTGATGGAGAGGAGTAAAAAGGTCGCGAGATGCCGATCCCGGCGAATCGACCGTGTCGCGATGTGGACCAAAATGCTGATGATCATCAAGCAGGCGGTGCTGATCAGGAACGAAGCCGGCAGGCTTGCCTGCGTCTGTGGATCATCTCTCCGGGACCATGCATAAAGGACATACAGCAGAATACTGCTGATAAAAAAGATCAGCAACGAAACAAGAAACAGCATCCCGCCAAGTTGGTACCGGCTGTCACTTGGCAAACGCGGCTTCGGTTTGAGGATACCTTCGGCTCTCATATCGATGTGTCGTCGGCTTTGCCGGGATGGAGTTGAGTGGTAGATCGACCTGCCAAACCGGCGGTCGGCCCTAAAATGGGTTCACAAACCCAGGTGTATCACCGAGGCAGATCCCCATCGCGCGAGCGGTGGTGACAGCGGAACCGCCTGGATCAACTGTTCTCAAGGCGCCGACCGCTTCGGAGATCGGAACGCTGAGAATGTGCGGAGGATCGTGACTTACCATTTTACCGAATTTTTTCTGCACGATTAACCGCATCGCGTGAGCCCCGTACTGGCTGGACAACACCCGATCGAACGTCGTTGGCCCCCCACCACGTTGCAGGTGTCCAAGAACAACACATCTTACGTCCTGGTCTATCCTCTGTTCGAGTTCAGCGGTCAACACGTGGCCGATGCCGCCCAGCTTGACCTGCAGGTTTTCAGAGGCCTGACTGACAAGGGATCCATCAGGGAGTTGCGCACCTTCCGCCACCACGATCAGGGTGAAATCTCTGCCGAGTCGTTTTCGTTCCTCGATTTTCGCGACAACATTGTCGTACGACCAGGGGATCTCGGGAATGAGGATGACGTCGCCACCGCCGGCGATACCGCCATGCAACGCGATCCATCCAGTGTGGCGGCCCATCACCTCAAGGACCATGACTCGGCTGTGACTCGCCGCAGTGGTGTGCAATCGGTCCAGCGCGTCGGAGCAGCAGAGCACAGCGCTGTTGAAGCCAAATGTGTAGGCCGTGCAGGATAGATCGTTGTCGATTGTCTTTGGTACGCCGACGACCGGTAATCCCGCTTCGTGAAATTGCAAAGCGGTGGTGAGCGAGCCGTCACCACCGACCACAATCAATCCTTCGAGCGATAGTTTTTCGAAGGTATGTCGCACTTGATCGATGATCTCCGATGGAATCTCCGCTCGTCCCGATGCCCCTGCCCGACTGCCGAATCGACCTTTATTGGTGGAGCCCAAGATGGTGCCACCCTGCGAGAGAATGTCTGATGTGTTGACGGGATCCAGGATCGCATACTGAATCGGGTCGATTAGGCCTTCGAATCCCTTCAGGAAACCAAGAATCTCGTAGCCCATCCAAAAACCCGTTTTGGCGACGGCGCGGATCACCGCATTCAGTCCTGGACAATCGCCACCGGAGGTCAGGATGCCAATACGAGGCTTGTTTGGATCAAGGTCGCTTCCGATGGGGTCGCTCGTGGAGGGTGAAATCACAGCATCATTCTCGCGGCGTGCGGATGGAAAAAATGGAAGAGCGGCGTTGGATGGGAGGACACCTTTCCACCCTAGCGGAGGGCTGGAGTTGCCGATTTTTGACCCGCAATCTGTGACCCTGTTTGCATCCTCTGCGACGGGCGAAGCGACAACGCGGAGTGTCCGGTGGCGAACCTCAAACAACCTGGAATTGGCGAATATATCGATGTGAGCCGAACTACGATTCCCAATGGTTACAGAAATTCAACCTGTCCACCAGCGGTGCCCGAACGAGTTTCACAAGCCTCCAGCAGGAACATCCTGCCAAGCCCATCTTGACGGCGGTGTCGTTGGAGGATTAACCAACGTGTCGATGGATAATCACGAAGCAATCGCCGTCCGCCGTCCAGAGCGATGGAGCGAGCCGATGGACGCGTCAATGACTGACGCTGACGTTTGTTGGCTGCGCTCCCGACAGCCATTTGCTAGCCTCAATCCCAAGTCGTTTCCACGCACGATGCCGTTGGATGGGATTCTGAGAAACGATTGTCGAATCCAACGATGTGAACCGGGCGAGATCATTGTTCGCGAAGGCGATTACGGGAACAGTGCCTTTTTGGTGATCGCTGGCAGTGTTCGTGTTGTGGTTGGGTCACTGCATCCCGATCAATTGGGGCGGACCAAGGCAAAACGCCACTCTTGGGGGGAGACGCTGAGGAGATTCTTTCGCCGCTCGCCGATTCGGGAAGTGCGAGAGCCTGAGGAGGTGACCACTAATCTTAATTCAGTACGCAAGGCGGGTGCGGTGCGGCAAGTTGATGACTGACCCGCGGTTTTCCTGCAAGACTCCGATGTCGTGTTACGCGAAAATGAGACCGTCAGCCTAGGGCCGGGTGAGTTGTTTGGTGAAGTCGCGGCGATGTATCGGTCGCCAAGAACCGCCACGGTGATCGCCGAAACAGAAGCTACCCTGCTGGAGATCCGTTGGCAGGGATTGCGGATTCTCAGACGAGACAAAGGTTTCGCTGATACGCTGGAAGCTCATTATCGCAAGCATTGGTTGCCGGTGCATCTGCGCGAGATTCCGTTGCTGAGACACTTGCCGGAATCAAGCTTGGCACGGGTGGTGGAGGCGACGCAGTTACGTTCCTTCGGACGGATGGAGTGGAATGCCGGATATCGACGAACTCGAGAGTTGCCAGTTGAGCAACAAATTGAATCGGAACCCGTCGTCGCTTCGGAGGGACGCATTCCCACTGATTTAATTATCGTGCGGAGTGGTTTTGCGAGATTGTCGCAACAATACGGTGCATCCCATCGAACCACCGCCTACCTCGGCAAGGGACATGTTTTCGGGTTAGAAGAATTGTCTTGCAATGCGCTCTCGGTGAAGGCGAATCTCACGCGGACACTCAGGCAGTCGCTCCGCGCTGTCGGATTCTTGGATGCGTTATTTATTCCGGCGGAGGTGTTTGCGGAGGAGATCCTGCCGCACGTGAGACGCTCCGAATTACCTGCGGCTGCAGCCGATTTGATGATCCAGTCTGGTTCTGATCGATCGAGGTCAGGTGATCGTCGTCGTCGTGAACGAAATGGAATTCGTCCTGGTGATTGGAATGATCTGCCCAGTCCAACCGGCCAACAGTTTCAGCCGACAGGTTTGCTGGAGTTCATCGTTCAGAAGCGACTCAATAATGGTCGGCAAGCGATGGTGATTGATCTGCATCGATGCACTCGGTGCGACGATTGTGTCAAAGCGTGTGCTTCGGTTCATGACGGCAATCCGCGATTTGTTCGGCAAGGTTTCACGCATGAGCGATTGCAGTTTGTGCAAGCATGCATGCAATGCACCGATCCGGTGTGCATGATTGGCTGTCCCACCGGCGCGATCGCTCGCGATGAAGAGACAGGGGTCGTCGAAATTTACGAGCCGATCTGTGTTGGTTGCGGGACGTGTGCGGCTTCTTGCCCCTACGAAAATATTCGCATGTCGGAAGTGTTTGATTCGCAGGGCCGTGGATATCGCGATGTCCAAACCGATAAGCCGATTACCAAAGCTACGAAATGCGATCTTTGCAGCCGCCAACCAAGTGGCCCCGCCTGCGCGTCGGCTTGTCCCCATGATGCGTTAGTGCGAATTGATCTCTCCGAGTCCGAGCCGCTGCAAAAGTGGCTCGATCGAAGGAGTTGATGAACATGCTTGCCCCCTCGTTTCGTCGCCGTCGATGGATGGCCAGCACGATCACGCTGCTGCTGTTCGCGTTATTCGTTTTTTGGGCTTGGATCGAAGAGAGCCGACTCGGTGACGCCACTTTTTTGACCGGTAGCACGGTGCTCGTTGGGATTGTGCTGTTGATTTTGTTGGGAGTGCGTCGCAGATTGCCGGTGCTGCCGCTCGGTTCGGTAAGCGTTTGGACGCAGATCCATCTTTACCTGGGGTTTTTCACGACTGGTGCTTATCTGATCCACGTTCCCGTGGTGCTCGGGAATGGCTGGTTGGAAGGTGGTTTGTCGCTTGTCTTTATCGCGGTGACGGTAAGCGGTTTTTATGGTATTTACGCCAGTCGCCGTCTGCCCAAACGTTTGACCGCGGTAGAGGGGCAGCATCGCTTTGACCGCCTTGGCTGGCACCGTGGGCAGATCGCAGAGACAGCGCGATGCTTGCTGGACGATTTACAAGAACCGTCCGCTCATCCTGTGTTGGGTCAGTTTTACCAGGACTACTTGAATCCTTTTTTTGGCTCCTCCCCTACCCTCGCCTATGTCTTGGTTCCCTCGGGGGTTCGTCGCCGACGCTTGTTGAACGGATTGCGAGAATTGAACCGTTACCTGGAGCGAGAAGGTCGCGATACGGCGGGGCGTTTTGCGGCACTGGTGCGGCGACGCGACGATCTGGACTATCAATTCGCACTGCAGCTGCGTTTGCGTTTGTGGTTGGTCGTGCACAGCACTCTGTCGATTGCTTTGTTGGTCGGCGGTATCGTACACGGTGTCATTGCGTGGCGATTCACAAGTTGAGCGGGAAAGGGAGTTCATGAGACGGGATGACATCTCGCTGCAGCCGCCGCCACCAAATGACCGGCCCGGTGATCGCTGGGCCTGTGGTACCAAGGGCGACTCGCCTTGCTCGCGCGGTCCAGGTGCCAAAGGGCGATGTCCGCTCGCCGATTCGTGTCAACCCGAACGAACCTGGCACGGTCGGCGAAAGCAGTTCTCCATGATTGCTTGCGGTCTGGTAGTGCTCGTGGTCTTTCTGGTTGCTTTCAGTCAGCGACAGGCAGAGATTTTAAAGCCCGGGAATTTGTCCGCTCCACATGCACAGATTCTAGGAGGCACTTTGACGTCGCAGCGTTGCGGTGCCTGCCATTCCCAGGCTGCTGAATCCACTTGGGCTTGGCTCTGGTCGAATCAGAAAGAGCATCCGCCTGTGACACAGAGTGATCGGTGTTTGGATTGCCATCATCGCACGATGGATCGATCGACCGCTCGATTGGCGCACAATCTACCGCGGCGAACCCGCGAGCAGATTCGGTTGGCCTCCTTGAATCGCCCGGGTATCTCCGACGGCTCCGTAAGTGATTTGTTGAACGATTGGTTACCCAGCCCTGCCATTGATCAAGACAATCTTGCCTGTGGTGTTTGCCACCAAGAACATCATGGGGCCGATGCTGATTTGCTCAGCATGTCGGATGCCCAATGCCAAACTTGTCATAGCCAGCGATTCGGTCGATTTGCCAGTTCCCATCCTGAATGGGGAGGATGGCCGTACGGGCGGGGTGGTGAAATCGCTTTCGATCACGCATCGCATGCCAACAAACACTATCCAGCTCAAAATCAGCAGGGAGCGGCGGAGCAATTTCGTTGCGTGGACTGCCATCCTCGTGGCAGCGATGGCGAGTTGTCGCGATCGCTCGGGTTTGATTCTGCCTGCGCTCGCTGTCACGAGTCGTCTCTTGCTGTCCAAACGAGTGCAGGCTTCGACTTGCTTGCGTTACCTTCGTTGACATCTTCATCAGCAGAGCGTTTGCCCACTTGGCCAGCGATGGCAACTGGATTTTATGATGGAAAGGTCGCACCGCTCGCTGACTTGTTGCTGCGGTCGGAGGAATCGATAGGGGCGGCTTTGCAAGCGATTCCGGACCGAGACTTTGGTCGTATTGATCCTGAGAATCGCAAACTGGTTGCCGCCGCTGAAAAGGTGGCCGAAGCTCATCGAAGTCTGCTCGAAGAAATTGGAACGCGCGGCCAGCAAGTCTTGTTGGATCGCACCTCCAAGGTTGGATTGAAGCGGAGCACGGTGTTGTCCTTGACCCGAACCATTTCACCTCAATTGATTCAGGAAGCGACACGGCGGTGGTTTGAAGTGCCGGTTGAGGCTCTCGTCAGACCACTCGCAGCGATCTCAAATCAGCAGAGTGAATTGTCACTGGGAGATGATTTGCTGGGAGATGATTTACTGGGAGATGATTTACTGGGAGATGATTTGCTGGGAGATGATTTGCTGGGAGATGATTTACTGGGAGATGATTTGCTGGGAGATGATTTACTGGGAGATGATTTGCTGGGAGATGATTTGCTGGGAGA
>JAQWPZ010000238.1 GCA_029245125.1 Rubripirellula sp. | reverse complement strand
CGGCGGGTTGCCGGTGCCTTACAAGTCAGACGAATCTTACGTCGATTTAACGCGTTACTTTGAGTTGTGGGATGCCTCGCGGAATCGGCTCTCTGAAAAATTCGGGCACCGTTTGAACCTGGAAATCGAGCCTGGTCGTTTTCTGGCTGCCGAGAGTGGCCATTTGATCGCGGAGGTTCGCAGTGTCAAACGGATGGGAGACAACCTGTTCGTTTTGGTGGATGCAGGATTCAACGACTTGGCGAGGCCGGTCATGTACGGCGCCTATCACCCGATCTCGGTCGCTGGTCGCGGGGGGTCTGCCGCGGAGCGTGAGTCGGTTGACGTCGTCGTCGGGGGGCCGCTTTGTGAGTCGGGTGACATCTTCACTCAGCGGGAAGGTGGGTATGTCGATACTCGTCGCTTGCCGGTTCCGCGTGTCGGCGATTTCTTGGTGCTCGAAAACGCTGGTGCTTACGGTTTCGTGATGGCCAGCAATTACAACAGCAAGCAACGGGCTGCCGAAGTGATGATCGAGGATGGCGAGGCGAAGTTGATTCGGGAGCGAGAAACGTTCGAAGACCTCGTTCGAGGCGAGCATATTCCCGACTAAAGGCGACTTCTGGCATTGAGGGTAACTTGCAGGCGGTATAGCTTTGCGCGTTGCTGCGGAGTTCGCCACAGGCTGTCACCGGTCACCTCAAACCGCGAGTTGGGGCCAGGCCAAGACCGCTGCTGTTTATTTTCCGGGGGCGAGTTGGGGCCAGGCCATGACCGCTGCTCTTTATTTTCCGGTCTCGCTCGTGCGGAGATAGGCTGGCGGGAACGGCGCTTGCGGGGCATGGTCGGGGTGCCGCCACGGGAAGCGAGGGCCCCGGTCTTCTAGGAGGGGCACCTCTTTTCCTCCGCTATCAAACAGCAGTTTCCACAATCGGCGGTTCATCGCCTCGATCCGCTCGGCATGTTCGGCAGATTCGATCAGGTTATTCATTTCGTCTGGGTCGTTCTGCAAGTCATAAAACTCATCGCGATCCCATAAGCCGTGGCAGCGAATGTATTTCCATCGCCCGCCGATGATCGCATGCAGCGTGGGTGTGTGAGGGTAATTGCGTTCCCAGTAGTATTCGTACAGCAATTCTTTTCGATCCAGCATCGCTGGATTATTGGCTTGCAGGGCTTTCCAGAAGCTTTGTCCATCGACATTCGGCAGCCGGGTCGCACCGACGGCGTCGAGAATGGTGGGCGCGATGTCGATGTTTCCGACGAGGCCTTTGAATTCGATCCCGGCGGGAATGCGGCCCTCGGCCACCATTAGCAATGGCACTTTCGCGCTCGCTTCGTATGCGGTGCGTTTATCGATCAGCCCGTGGTCACCAAACTGAAACCCGTTATCACCCATGTAAACGAAGAGCGTTTGATCGCTGAGGCCGCGCTGGCGAAGAGTTTGGCGAAGTCGTCCAACGCTTTCATCGACGGCCAGCAGCGATTCGCAGTAACGCCGATAGTAAACTTCCGGCGAAAAGTCAGCGATGTTGTAGCCAAAGTCGGCTCCATGGCGACTGTTCCGTTGATTGAGCACCCACATCGGCAAATTGCCCGCTGTCATTTGTTCGACGCTCGGCGTGCGGATCGGCAGCGGTTCGGTCTCGTATCGGCCTCGGTGCCGGTCAGCGGGAACAAAATCAGCATGGACCGCTTTGTGGCTGACATACATGAAAAATGGTTTGCTGGTGTCGCGTGAATCGAGAAAGTCGATTGCGTAATCGGTTAATTCGTCGGTGATGTAACCTTTTTGAGCGACTCGACGACCGTTGAGGTTGAATCCATCGTAGGTCGTTTGTGGAACCTCTCGCGTTGTTCCATGGCCGTCGGGCCAATAGGTGCCCTGCCCTCGGAATGCGAGCCAATGGTCAAATCCTCGTTGTGGATCATCGATGTCGCCCCCCATATGCCACTTGCCGATGAACGCTGTTTGGTAGCCCGCTTTCTGCAGTTGTTCTGGAAAGAATGCGAGGTTGGGATTCACCGGGTGGTAATTGTCGACCACGCGATGGTTGTGGGCATATTGGCCAGTCAGGATCGACGCACGACTAGGTGAGCAGAGTGACGTCGTGACGTAGGTGTGCGTCAGCATCGCCCCGTCGCGGGCCATGGCATCGAGGTGCGGGGTTTCGAGAAATGGGTGCCCGGCGGCACCTAGGCAATCGAATCGATGGTCGTCGCACAGTACAAACACGACGTTCAAAGGTGGTCCTGCCGACTGTGCGAAGCAGCGTGAGGCTGGCCCGGTCAGCGTGGTGCCAGTCAACGCGTTGCCAGCGAGCAGGCAGATCGCGCAAGAAAACCGCAGCAGCCATCGTTGGACACGCGTCATTGGAATACTCATCGGTGCTTGAAAGGGAGATCGCTGGCGGGGTTTGCGGTCGACGACACATCGGCCCAAGCATAGCGACTCGCGTTGGCGGTTCGCGAATCTTCGCTCCCCATTTCGGATGGCTGGCGTTAGGCGACTGGATGCTTGGCGACTGGATGCTTGGCGACTGGCACGCCAATATCAGTTTGTGAGGATTGGCCGTGTGCCGGTCAGGGCTTGCCGTTTTGCCGAGCTAGCCTGAGCCGTTTGCCGAGCCAGCCTGTGCCGATCTGACTTTTCACGCCTGCACCGGTCGGCTCGATTTGGCACTCTTCGGTTCGCCGTCCGTGCGGTGTTGGCGAAACAGGACAGCTCTCGGCATTGCCTGACGGCAACTTGGAGCTTGCCCCCGTTTATTGCTGTTGTTGCTGCAGTTGTTGTTGTCTTTTGGCGATGGCTTGTTGCAGTTCACCCATGTTGGCTTGAACACGGTTCATTCCCATCTGTGCCGAGGCGGCGGTAAGCGCGGGTAGTTTTGAGATAGCCTTTTGTCCAATGGGCGTTCGGTAGAAAGCGGTCAGTTCACGAATTTCTTCTTCCGAGAAGGCATCGCGATACAGCTTCATCAGATCGTCCTTGGTTGCATCGTAGGAAACGTATTTCCGCAGAAAAGTCTTCATGACATCTTGAAAAGCCGCCAGTTGTGGTTGTTGCTTGACCTGCATCGACAGCATTTGGTCGATCGTGCGGTCGGCGTTCTCCTTCATTTTCATCACTTCAAAGAAGTCTTGAACCGCCGCGGTGTGGGGATCTTTTTCGGTTGGTTGGCTTTCGGGTTTGGCTTGAGCGTCTTGCGAAAACGCGATGGAAGAAAGTGCGATGTGAAGCGAGCAGGCGGCGAAGCAAGTAATCAGCAGTCGTTTAGTATTCATGGTGATGAATCCGAAGAAAAAATTGGTATGGAAAAAGTCCCGGCGAAGCATCGCGGGTCAAGCAGGTGTGAAATGGATTGGTCGCATCGAGATGTTATCAAAATCCTCAGGCGAGGATCGATTCAACCCATTGCGTTTCACGATCTGGCGGGCCCAGTTTCTCATTCGCGCCCATCGCCCGCAGCATGGTGTTGTAGACATCAATTCCCTCGTTGCCCAAGTCCATGATTTGTCCAGACTTGAAGCGGCCGCCGGAGGGGGTAATGGCGTGGAAGACACCTGAGAGCTCGCGTTTCACATCGGCGTGGCGGCCGTCCCCCGATTCCGTTGAAACGGTGATGCAACTGTTCTCCAGGATCGATTTGCCGTTGGCTTCGGTGGTTTGGTCCAGTCGGCTTAAGAAATAGGCGATTTCACGCATCTTCATATGGGCGTGGGCACGCAGTTGTTCATTTCGCTTCTTGGGGTTGAACTGGTGCCACCACTCGTGGCTGCAACCACCAGACCCAGATTTGCCGAGTTGTTTTTCATCGTCGAAGTGATAAATCGAGCGTCCGTCATATTGGTAGTTGCCGGTAATGCGGAGGCGTTCCCCGGCGGCCAGGAAGGTGATCGAGCCGAATCGGACTCGGTCGAGTTCGATTGCCAACGCATACATATCTGCCATCAGTCGCCATTCTTCGATCAGTTGGCTCAATTCCATGTCGATTCCTTCGCCCCCCGGATCGGCTTGTCCTCCGTGCGACAGCTTCGACCGCGGTGGTGAGTTAGGTGCATTGGAGTCGACTTTTTTCATTTCAAAAGCACGTTGCTCGTACTCACGGATTCGATCCAGGTGATCGGCGACGCGGCCCCGCGAGGCCGAACCGAGCGGTGAGCCGGAGCCGGTGTAGAACTTATATTGGTCGACGACCGAATCCAAAACGCTTCGTCGCAATCGGCGGCTGCGAACGTCACCGTTGTCTCCTGTTTCGATCTGTCCGAAGACGCGATCAAACAAATCGCGGGGCCGCTCTTGGATCGTAGCTGCGACCGTCCCGTCATGGTTGTAGCTGTGGACATATCGGCTGACTCGACTGCGACGGAAAAACGTTCCGCCGATCAAGGTCGGGACGATTCCAGGTGGCAGTCCATCGGGGTGATGCGTCTTGCGAATAACTTGATCAATCGATGCGCCACCCGCTTTTGCCTCACCGACCGGTGGTGTGGCTGTGAACGCACCGCTCGCACCATCAAAGTGCGCGTTGATCCCCGATTCATCGCAGCGAACTTGATCGACGTTACGCAGGATCAACAGCTTGTCGCTGAGCGGCTTGAGTGGTTCGAGCACACCATCGAATCCTTCTGATTGCAATGGCGCGGGGATCCCCAGACCGAAGAAAACATTGAAGGCACGAATCGGCACTTGGTCCGCTGTCGCAGCAGTCGCGGTGCGAAGCATCATTTCTTCCAGCAGCGGCAATCCGATGACGGTTGCGCCTGCACCACGTAACAAAGTTCTTCGCGATAATGGGGCGGCCATGGCAGCTACAACCTGGTAACGGAAAGATGGTTTGGTGAGTGCATTGTAACGCCCCGCCCGACAGCAAGCGAAGCGTCTTTTTTAGCGGGGTGTCAGGTGAATCACTCGCGTGGTTCGGTCCGTGTTTTTTGCACGAGGTCGCTCAGTACGATTGCGGTGACAATATTTTGGTAGGTCCCGCCACGTTCTTCTGCTGCGGCTTGTATTTCCCGAACGATTCTCGCGTCGGAGGCAACGAGTGGACGTCCGATCGCGAACTGGGTGACTTTCCGCGTTAAGCACTGGTTCACCCGTTTGCTGTCAGCCAGCAGTTTCATCAACTCGGCGGCAGTCTTATAGGGAGTTGGGGTGGCATCACCCGGAAACAAGATTTCGCCATCTTCCCTCAAGCGGTTTCCATGTTCATCTCGTTCGTGGAAAGCCCCTAAGCCATCAAACTTTTCGAGGCCGTAGGCCAAGGGTTCAAATCGGGAATGGCATCCGCCGCACGACTCGCTTTTCACTCGTTCCATCGCGATCGCGCGGTGTGTCTTGCCAGGGCTGGTGGGAACTGGCGTCGTGTCCAGTCCTGGGGGTGGATCACCGACTTCGCTGAATAGCAGATCATTCAACACGAATAAGCCGCGGGTGACCATTGATGCGTTGTCTCCGCCGATCGTCAGCACGCTGCCGTGGGTTAGCAGTCCGCCACGCGACGGGATTTCATTCAGGTCATAGCGAACGAAATCTTCGCCTTGGGGTTCGATGCCGTAATGTCGTGCCAATTGCGGGGACATGTAGGAAAATTGCGAATCGAGCAAATTGGCAAGTGGGGCTCGCTTTTTCCACACGACATCCCGGAAAAACTCCAGCGTTTCGGCACGCATGTCGGCTGCCAGTTCGGGGGACCACTGCGGGAATTTTTCTCGATTCGGTTGCAAGTCACGCAAGCGATCCAAGTTCAGCCACTGGACCACGAATTCATCTGAACGCTGCTTCGCGCGAGGATCTTGCATCATGCGATCGAGGTGAGGCAGCAGCGTGTCGGAGTAACTCAAATCACCTTGGTCAGCTGCTTGAAGGAGTTTTTCGTCTGGCGGTGCACCCCAGACGATGTAGCTGATTCGGTTGGCTAATTCGTATTCGTCGACTGGCCACCACGTTCCGTCACCAACTTGATTTTCAATGCGATAGATAAACTTGGGCGATTGCAGCATGGCTTCCAAGACCATGCCTACCGCTTCACGAAAATCTCCGCCAGCGCTGGCAACCGTCGTCGAAACACCGCGGTACAGAACGACTTCACGTTCGTCGAGTGGTCCACGGAGGACCCACTTACCCATGTCTCGAATCAGGTCACGCATGTTGTTATCGGTCAGCTTGCGGCTCTTTGAAAACCTGCGAGCAAATTCGGTGGTATCGATCTGCGCAACAATGATTTCGGCCAAGCGAGCATAGGCTTCGATGTGTTTCAGATCGACGTTTAGGTTGTAAGCCGTATTCCGAAATCCGTCGGCACGCTTATCCCGGGGCAGGCGTCTCCAGGCTTCTTCCGCGATGTCGACGCCGAGTGTGCTGCGTACCGATTCGATGTATTCGGGGATCGTCAATCGCTGAATCCAGTTTTCGCTCTCCTTAACACTGCGGTAGATCGCGGGATCGACATAATCGACAGTCCAGTGGGCGCCGTCATCAATCCATTGCTTGAGTATCTGTTTTTGTTCGTTGGTAAGTGGTTCGCGATCATGCGGCATTTCATCGTCGGCGACTGACGTCCAAAGCAGGCTGTCGCTGCTGTCACCTGGGACGAGCACCTTGCCTGATTCACCACCCGTAAAGGCAGGTGCCTTGCGTGACAAATTCAGTCCGCCCTCGTGCGCGGCCGCGTCGTGGCATTCCAGGCAATGTTGGGACAACAGAGGTGCGACCTTGGTTTCGAAAAAGGCGGCACGGCGATGCTGGGCACTGGCCAGTGCATCACCAGTCGCGTCCGAATTGCCGATGCCAGCGTTTTCGCCAGCCGCGAAGTTGCGTCGGATCTCGCCGTTGCTTAACGCGCGGGAATAGACGGCAACCAGGTGCAGTGTGCCCTGCCAAACGCGGCCACCAGAAATTTCATCACCGATACCAAGTTTGAAACTTTCGTTCCAATTGTTTAGCCCGCCAGTTTGAGTGACTCTTCCGGATGCTTTGCCGTCGACGTAGACGCGTGCTTGACCGTTTCGGCTTCGCGTGTAGGCAACGTGGGTCAGTCGTCCCGCTCGTGCCGTGCCGCCCGTGGATGCAAGGGATGGCAGTCCGTTGGTGCTTGAGTTTTTGCTGCGGAAGCGAACGTCGTACTTGGAGCCATCTTGTCCGAGGGTAAAATTGCGCTGGCTAGAATCTTGGGACAGGGTGACGATTCGAGCTGGACCGGATTGATCTTTTTGGGAGGGTTGAATCCAAGCTTCGATCGTCAGTTCGCCGCTTCGTTTGGCCGCTTGAGTGATCATCGTTGCCGCGGTTTGGCTGACGATATTCGCCTCTCCTAAAATCTCAATCGATCCGCGTTCGCGACGAACCGATGTCATCTCACCGATCCGCAGGTCGAGTGACTTTCCGGTTTCGGAACGATCGCGGATGATGGGGCCTTCGCCACGAAAGTCATAGAAGGCCTGTAGCCCCGTCGAAATTCGCTGCGTTGAATTTTTCTCTTCGTTAGCGATTAGGGGTGACGTGATCACCAAGCCGAACAGACAAGACACAAGCAATCGGTTGGAAGAGTTGAAGGGGCCCACAGGAGTCTGTTCCTACGCCGGGTTGCACGAAATTGACGCAAGCACGCCATCAGCTGGACGCTAGTTTAGCCGATGGATCCCCCGTTAGGCCGTTCGCCAGTGTCGTTTCGCTAACATTGACCACCTGCCCGATTTGACTAACTATCACCATTCATCATCCGTCGCCTATCACCATTGAGGGAACGAAAATGCCATTTATCGACATTGATTCGATGCCAGCCCAGGAAGTGGCTCCTGGCTGTCGACTCCGAACGCCCTACGGAAAGAATCTGATGCTGTCCTACCTCGAAATGGATGCAGGAGCGGAAATACCGTTGCACGATCACCCTCACGAACAGGGCGGGATTTTGTTGGCGGGGAAAATTGAATTGACGATCGGTGAAGAAACTCGTGTGGTCCTGCCAGGGGCGATGTTTTTGATTCCCCCCAATGTGCCTCACCGTGCCGTTGCCATTGATGGGCCTGTTCGGCTGATGGACGTATTTACACCGATCCGCGAAGACTACGCCAAACTGATGGAAAGCGACACGGCGCGGGAAAATGGTGAGCCTGTGGAGGAGTGAAGGGCGAACGAGTGACCGACTGATAAGCAAAGGGCTGATGGGTCACTGAGAGGTTGGTCACTGAGAATGTAGACGGCTGAAACAGCTTGGGATTTCGGTGGTTCAAGTCATCTTCGGCGTGTTATCATGAGGTTCCCGCCAGTTTGAATCCCTCCTGTTCGCTTCCCTTTTCAAGGGAATGGAATCGCGCCTGTGTACCAAAAAATGTTGCTGCTCTCGATGCTGTTGGGTTGCCCTGTTTGGTCAGGCTTGGTGCCACTGGCCAATGCTGTTGATTATCAAACGCAGATCAAACCACTGTTGGCGGAGAAATGCTATTCGTGTCACGGCGCGTTGGAGCAGGAGTCGTCGTTGCGACTAGAGACGCGTGAATTAATGATGCAGGGTGGCGACAGTGGTGCTGCGATCGTCCCGGGGGATGCAGATCGCAGCCTGATCATCGAACGCATGACAACGGATGGCTTCGATCGCATGCCACCAGCCGAGCAGGGTGCGGCGATGACCGCAGATCAGATCGACTTGATTCGACAGTGGATTGAATCAGGTGCCGAGGCGCCGCACGAAGCCATTCCACCCGCGCCGAGCGAGCATTGGGCGTTTCAACCAATTCAACGTCCAGAGATTTCGGATTCCAGTGGGAATGTTCATCCGTTGGATGCCTTGTTAGAAGTGAAGCGGCGTGATCAAGGGGTTCAAGTTCAGTCCGCCGCTGATCGGACGCTGCAGGTTCGCCGCTTGTATCTCGATTTGGTTGGTCTGCCACCGACGATTGAGCAGCTGGAGGATGATCGACCTTGGAACGTACTTGTTGACGATCTGTTGCACCGCCCAGAGCATGGGGAACGTTGGGCGCGGCACTGGATGGACATCTGGAGGTACTGTGACTGGTACGGTTTGGGGAACCAATTGCGTAACAGCCAAAAACATCTTTGGCATTGGCGCGATTGGATTGTCGATTCACTGAACGAGGATAAAGGCTATGACCGGATGGTTCTGGAAATGCTTGCCGGTGACGAACTAGATCCAACGAACCCAGACGTGGTCGTCGCCACGGGGTATCTGGCACGCAATTATTACCTGTTCAATCGGACGACGTGGTTGGACAACACGATCGAGCATGCATCCAAGGCGTTTCTTGGATTGACGATGAATTGTGCCAAGTGTCATGATCACAAATATGATCCGATTTCTCAGGACGACTACTATCGAATGCGGGCCATCTTCGAGCCCCACCAAGTTCGCCTTGATCCTGTGCCGGGGGTGACAAATTTTGAAACCGATGGCTTGCCGCGTGTCTTCGATGATCATATCGACCTCGCCACTTACTTGCATGTTCGCGGAGATCCAACGAATCCTGATACCGAAAATCCGATTGATCCCGGTGTCCCGCAAATCCTGAGCCGGTTTTCGTCACCGATTCAGCCAATTGATCTGCCGTCTGACGCCTATGCGCCGGGTACTCGAGGGCACGTGCGAACCGATCGACTTGTTGGATTGGATGCCGAGGTCGCGCGAGCGGAAAAGATACTTGCTGAGGCGCGGAAGCGGTCGCAACAGCAGCGCGCTCGATTGGCCAACGAGCCCAACAAATCTGAGTCGCAGCCTGAATCGCAGCCTGAATCACTGGCGCAGCAAGCGGATGAGTTCGTCGACGAATTTGAAACGCTGGATCCCGATGTTTGGTCGATCATTGGTGATGGTTGGCAGCTTCAGGAGGGGCGCGTTCACCAAACTGTCGCGACCCGAGAGAAACAACTGTTGCGTCTAAAACAAGAGCTTCCCCGTGATTTTGATCTGACTTGCCAGTACACGACGACTGGTGGCTCGACGTACAAGTCGGTGACTTTTCGCTTTGATGAATCAGAGGATGCGAAACACGCTAACTTTGTCTACACCAGTGCGCACGCTCCCGGACCGAAGGTCCAAGCGGCCTACACCCGCGATGGCCAAAACGCCTATCCACCGGCAGGTCGTCGTGCTGTGGCGATCGAGATTGGCCGATCCTATCGGTTGAGATTCGCGATTCGTGGAACGCTCGTCAACGTTTGGTTGGATGATGAATTTATGCTGGCTTATCAATTCCCGGATCGCCAACCGGGGGCGTTAAGCTTGTCAGGTTTTGATGCGACTGTGGCTTTTGATTCCATTCGGATCGCTGCCCTCGACCCCGAAGTTGCTTTGCAGCCTGCAAGCGGATCAACGCCAGCCAAATCGGAGGTGACGGTTCCCTTAGCGGAAGCTGGTTGGAAGCTCGCCAAGGCGCGTCGAGCTTCGTTCGTTGCGTCGTGGAATGCTGATCGGGCAAGGTGGGGTGGCAGTTCCGCCGACTCGGAGATTGCAACTTTGTCGCGGGCAGCGGCGGGACGTCAGGTCGATATGGAGATTGCCGCCGCAGAGTACGAGGCGATTGAGAAAGCGGGTGACGAAAAGGCCGTTGCGGCTGTTCGGAAACGGATCGATTCGGCGAACTTGCGGCGAACCAAACTGGAGACCGAGGTCCCGTCGTACAAATCGATTCGTGCTTCGCGAAAGGCGCTCGAGACACCTGCCCACAAAGAGCCTGATTATGCCGCCAGCTATTCACCTCGGAGTACTGGTCGCCGACTTGCGTTGGCGAAGTGGATCGTTCATCCAGAGAATCCGTTGACGGCTCGCGTCGCGGTGAATCACGTTTGGTTGCGGCACTTCGGGCAGCCATTGGTCGAGTCTGTTTTTGATTTTGGCTTACGGGCCAAGCAACCTGTTCAGTCGGATGTGCTCGATTTTCTGGCTTACGAGTTCATTACGTCGGGCTGGAGTTTTCGGCATTTGCACCGCCTGATCGTGACCTCCGATGCCTATCGTCTCGCTTCGACAACACTCGGTGCTGACGAGGCGACGCTTCTGAAAGATCCCGATAACCAGTTGTACTGGCGTATGAACACAACCCGCATGGAGTCGCAGGTTGTTCGTGATGCGATTCTCTCCTTGGCGGGAAAGTTGGATCTGGCTGTTGGTGGCCCCTCGATTGACCCAGCGAAGGAATCCTTCCGACGAAGTTTGTACTTTCAGCATTCGCGAGATCAACAAGACAAATTCTTAGAGATGTTTGACGATGCTGATGAATTGCAGTGCTATCGCCGCAGCGAAAGCATTGTGCCGCAACAGGCTTTGGCGTTGTCCAACAGCAAGTTGGCGATCGAGATGTCTGCGCAGATGGCGCGCCGCTTCAGCAACTCGGTAGATCGGGCGAGTCGTAACGATTTCATTCAAACAACCTTTCGTTCGCTCCTCGGCCGGATCGCCAGCGACGCAGAAATAGCCGAATGTCGCGAGTATTTCAATCGACTGGCCGAATTGACTGTCGTCGAACCTTCCGAGATTCGAATGCGCGAGCGGTTCGTCCATGCCATTTTGAATCACAATGACTTTGTCACGATCCGTTAAGGCCTCGATCCGACGGTACCTTCAGCATTGACCCTTGCCGGTCATGAACGCTTGCATTTTACTTCAAGTCCTCTATCCCTCGCTTTACGATGTCACATCCCTATTTGCCAGAGCCGATCAAGCGTCGTGGTTTTTTGAACTCGGCGTTGGGATTTGGCAATCTTGCCTTGGCGTCGATGTTGCAGCGTGAGACGCAGGCTGCGGGATTGGGTGATGGAGTACAGCCGGATGGGAGGCCGGATTTTCCGCCCCGTGCCAAGAGCGTGATCTGGTTGTTCATGCGGGGTGGCGTCAGTCACATGGAGAGTTTTGATCCCAAGCCGGCGCTGAACCAATATGCCGGCAAATCGATCTTGGAAACTCCGTTCAAGGGCGTGCAGGACCCAGAGAAGTTAAAGCGGGTACGGGTTGTTGTCGTCAACGATGCCAACGGTCAGCAGCGGAACAAAATTTACCCGTTGCAGGTTGGGTTCAAGCGGTATGGAGAAA
>JAQWPZ010000246.1 GCA_029245125.1 Rubripirellula sp. | reverse complement strand
CCAATGTTGCCGTTGCTATCGGTCACCGTAAAACTGCCGCTGGTGACTCCTTGCCCCTGATTCAAGTCAGCCAGCAAAGTGTCAGTGGTGACGGTTTGCAAATTCAGGTTGGAGCCGACAATGAAATCGCCTGTAGTCGATGTGCTGATCCCCAATTCGGCTGCCGTGCTGTCCGTCGATGCAGCGCTGAAGGCCCCAGCACCACCAGACACATCGCGGAGCTGAAACCCGTTCCCTGCGTCGTTCAGTTTCACAATCAGCGACAGACCCGACGCATCGATCGCATCGATCACTTCACTGGTGGTTGTCGCAGCCGACAAATCAACCGCGGCGGTGCTTCCGTCGGAGAGAGTGAGATCGAGGGTTCCAAGTGGCCCCACGCCGGAACCGCCGTTCAGCTCGGTCAGAGCTGCGCCGCGCAGAGCGCTGACTCCTGACGGTAAATCGAGTGTATTTCCAGTTGCGGTACTGGACGCAACATCGACACCCCAGATGCCAAGGTCTGCTGCGGTCTCTTCGAAACCAAGCTGTTCAACCTGCAAATTGTTGGCAGTGCTGCCTGTTTGATCGGTCAAGACGAGTGAGTTGCCCGAAGTACTTGCCTGAATTCCGATGTCAGCATCGTTAATCGAATTGATGACATCGTTGATGGTTTGGGCAGACGACAAGTCGATGTCGGCCGAGGTGCCTGAACGATCGGTGACTCGGATAACACCCCCTTCGACGCCACGCCCTCCATTGAGTCCTGCTAAAGACGCGCTTTTATCAAGCGTGCCGCCATTTGGATTCACACGAATCGTTCCGGTGTAGCCGAGGGCCTGATCGGTTCCGGCAAAACTCTGCAGCGAAGCGACGGAGTGGGTTGCCGCAGCCGAGAGGGTCCGAACGGCATAGCTTCCGGGTGTCGCTTTGCTGCCGGCCGTCCCCGACAAAACCGCCGAATCACTCGATTCCACGTTCCGAGAGCGAAAGGTGGCAGTATTCGCAAGCTGCTTTCCCGCAAATTGAACGCCAATCACCGACGCTGTCAACTCGGCAATCGCTGTTTGTTCTCGCTGTAGCGTATCGGTACGGCTCAGCAGTCGATCGCGTGGCTGGCCACTGATCGCAATCAATTGATCAACGGTACCGGCAATGTCGGTTCCCGTAATCAACCCGATAGATGACTGAATTCGCCCCATGAATGAACCGCTTGAGTGTTTGCGAAGAGGCGATGCCTCTCCTCTCTTCATCAAAACTTGGTCATCGCCTTTGGTCGGGCAGACCGACCCTCATACAATCGTCTCAGAGGGGATCCCAAGTCCAGAAAAACGGTAGCTCATAATCAATGGCAGACGTCGTTAATCCGGGCCGCCGAGCGGCAATTGATAATTTTGGCTGCTATCTGGCGTGATTCATCGCAAAAGCAGCTTAATCGGAGAACTTTGGCGGCCTCTTTTTCTTGCCAGAGGATTTTCGGTTCGGCCCCTCATTCATGCAAAACGGCCGGTGAGAACTCTCACCGGCCGAATGCTATTAAAAAAACGTTGTCTTCGAAGCTTTGACTTTACCGCAGCAAGGAGAGGACGTTCTGAGGGTTCTGGTTCGCCAAGGACAACACGTTGGTGCCCGATTGGACTAAGATCTGAGCTCGCGTCAGATTGGCAGATTCTTGCGCGAAGTCGGCATCCCGAATTGTCGTTTCCGCTTCCATCAAGTTGGCGCGGGTGTCATTCAAACTGACGATGTTGCTCTCCAGAGTCGTCGCTTGGAACGCTCCAAGTCGCCCCCGCAGACTCGTCACCTTGTTGATGACTTCGTCGATCACTTCAGCGGCACCAGTGACGTTCTCTGTCAAAGCCTTGTTTTGGCCGCTCCCCAGTTCGTAAAGACGTCCCGAGGCACCACCGAGTTGTCCCGTACTGACGCTGCCGATTCCGAGTCGTGCCTGCTGATTACTGGTCACATTCGGACCAAGCTGGAACTGGGCTCCACCGCCGGTGATCGAAAAGGAGAAGTTGGTGCTGCTTCCATCACCTACCGTCAAAGCTAAGTCAAGACTGCTCGTGTTAATCGATAACGTGTTGGCATCACCCTTCGCTTCGATGCCGTTGACCGTCGCAACAATGTCGCTACCAACGTCACGCGTCCCACTTAGGTTCGCTTCGAATGCTCCAGAACTACCTTCGCTAATCACATCGATATTAACGAGGGAGTTCGTACCGTAGGCCGTCGAAGTGAGCGTGAGGCCGCCAGCTGTAGAGGAAGTCGCACCGATCCCCGTGCTATCGGAGACCAGATTCAGTGCCTCTGCAATCTGCGTCGACGAGGTTCCTGCCCCGAAGTTGAACGTTTCGGCACCACTCACGCCGTTCAACTGAAATACGAGCGAATCGGTGAGCACTTCACCGCCGGTTTTCCCGGTCGAGACAGCTCCAGCAGGGTCAGTAAAGGCCGTTGTACCCGGCCCCGTTGCCACAGTCGCGGTGAAATCGGCAAGCCCGTTCAGCGCGGTTGAGACCGCATCGAAGTCAGCAAAGGTCGACGGGGTAGCAGCCGAGTTGTAGGTCAGCGTGACGACCTTCTGATCGGAATCGTACGCTGCCACGGGGACCGCATTGCCAAGTGACGAATCGTCGACGAATTGAACTTGAACATCGTTGAAATCGGCACCGGCGGTTGCAGCGGTTAACGTAATTTCCTGCGTGCCGTTTCCGAAAGTCACAGCAGCGTTTCCGGAGGTGGTAAACGCAGAAGAACTCGCCGTAAGCGTCGCCTGCGTCGCCGCAGTATTGATCACGACTTCCGCATCAATCTGGCCAGTCGCACCAAGGTTGGCCTGATCAATGTTCGAATCACGAACGGAGTCGACCGAGCCGATTGTGCTGACAAAGTCCATCGAACCGTCCAACAGCTTTCGGCCCTGGAACGTCGTCGTTTGGGCGATGCGGTTGATTGCTTCCAGCGAGCTGTCGATTTGCAGCTGATTCGCCCCAATCTCGTCGTCGCTCAGTGCACCCTGGTTAGCGGCTTCTACCACGAGGCCGCGAATGTCATTCAGCAAACTACTGACCTGCCCGAGCGAACTATCCGCCGTGCTGATGATCTGACTCGCACGACGAGTGTTGCTCACCGCCTTGCCCAGACTTGTGATTTCACTTCGCAAGGCCTCGCTGGCGATCAAGCCGGCTGGGTCATCCGAACCACTGTTGATCCGCAAACCTGTACTCAATCGAGTCAATGCAGTCTGCAAATCTTGGTTGCTTCGCTGTAAGCGATTTTGAGCTACAAGCGACGGTACGTTGGTATTAATGCGTGTCATCGTTCAAAAACCCTTGCTGCCTAATCGCGGCCGACGTGTCAAATACCGGCCGCGACGGACCGGGACTCACCTCGCAAACCCAATCGACCATCAATTGACGTTTGCCGGCTTGAAGGATTTCATCGGAACTCGCAACGAAGTCATCGCGGGCTGTTTGTGTAAAGAAGTAAGGCTTGCTGGCACCGGGCTATGAAAATCGATCCAGCCGTTACAAGCGGATTCTTTTCTCAAAGAAAACTTCGCAATCGTACAATCTGCGACCATATGACTTAGCCAATGACCTAAATTGCCCCCCCGAAGTGCGGTGTGGACTCCACCAGGAAACTTCCAATTGCCTCGTTCACGCTGCAATGCGATGTGGCTGGACGAACACGAATCGATTTTGAATCCGAGCCATTCGCTACCCGTACAGAGTTGGTAACGGTTTGATCGTTTCTCGGTTGTTTGCGCGACTCCGTTTTGCGC
Organism: Rubripirellula sp.; assembly: GCA_029245125.1. Classification (GTDB taxonomy): domain Bacteria; phylum Planctomycetota; class Planctomycetia; order Pirellulales; family Pirellulaceae; genus Rubripirellula. The sequence goes on along the minus strand of JAQWPZ010000246.1, from coordinate 10,048 downwards.
GACTCCGTTCGCTGTACCGAATCTGGAGAGCCGTTACTTTCTCGAATGGCGTCTCCTAGACCACTGGCATCATATGCCCGCCGCCACTCATCCTGATTCCAGCGGGACCTAGCGGATACGAGATCCGAAACGCCGTGGATTCACATGCTCGGACAATCCGACTAATCGTGATCTTGAAAGCACCGCCAGGAAAACAACCTCAGCCGGAGGGCGTCGTGCTGGCTTCAACATTGAGCGATGCTTCGGATCGCCAGTTGAGCATGGCAGCGCGTTGAGCATGGCAGCGCGTTGAGCATGGCAGCGCGTTGAGCATGGCAGCGCGTTGAGCATGGCAGCGCGTTGAGCATGGCAGCGAAACCAATCAAGCAAGAACCGAAACGTGGTACGTTCAGCTGTCGATCGCTTGCACTGCTTCTTGCATGTTGTGCATGCTATCGGTTACCAACGTCTCAATACCCGGCGAATAGTCGAACACTTCGACACTGACCCAATCGTCGTAACCGATGTCTTTGAGAGTTTGAAAGATCGGGACGAAATCGATTTCACCCATGCCAGGCCCCTGCCGGTTGGGGTCATTCGCATGGAAGTGAATCATCGCATCGGCGTTATCGTGAATGATTTTCGGGATCGGTGTTGGTTCATCGCTCATCGCTTTGACATCTAGATGTAATCGAACATGCGGGCTGTTGATCATCGCCTGCAATTGCCGCGCATCGGCGGCGTGATTCAGGAAGTTACCCTCCTCGCGGCCAAGTGGTTCGATCGCGATTTGCACCCCGAATTCCTCTAACGCCTGTACCGCCCCACCAATGACCTCCGCCGCGTGTTGCATGGCCGATTCCATCGTTTGTCCTTCCGGAACATTTCGTTGCTGTGGCGATCCCAGCACCATGATCCGACCGCCCAGATCGTGACACAGCTTGGCCAATGCCTGCAGGTACTCCGTGGTGTTGCGGCGGATGGTAGGATCGGGAGAGGTCAAATAGCAGTCGGTTGTTTTTGCTAACAACCAATGCAATCCCGTGATTTCAAAGCCAGCAGCCTCCACTTCGTGACGGTAGGCTGACCGATCACGTTCGGAGTATTCACGAATGTTGTCCGTCAGCATGAACGGAGCGATTTCCCAGCCCCGATAACCAGCTTGGTGCGCGAACTGGAGTGCCTTGGCGAGTGGCCAATCACCAAAGGTTTCGTTGCAGATTGCGTATTTCATGCATTCGTCTCCATCTCGAACGATCCGCTGGATTGCGGAACTGTCATTGATCGTGATTTTTTAATTTTCGGTACAGGGTCTTGCGATCGAGCCGCAGAATTTTCGCCGCCTGCGTCCGATTCTGGTGCACCGCCCGCAGCACGTGCTGGATGTAGCGATGCTCAATTTCTTCGAGCGAAACCAACTCAGTTGGATCGTCACCACCAATGAAAACGGTCTCTCCTCGGTGGTCACGGATCTTATCCGGCAAATCTTCGAGTGTCACGGTGTCGAACCGTGTCAGTGCCACCGCCCGCTCGATCACATTTCGCAATTCCCGCACGTTGCCGGGCCAAGAATAGCTCAGCAATTTTTCTGCGGCTGGTGCTGCGATGTGCGTTAATTGCTTGTTGGAACGTGTTGAAAACTGTTCGAGAAAATGCTGAGCCAATTGTAAAATGTCGGGCCCTCGGGACCGCAGCGGCGGCAGTTGCAACTGGATTACATTGATGCGATAGAACAGATCCTGGCGAAACCGCCCCTCTTCGACCGCGGTTTCCAAATCACAGTGGGTTGCCGCGAGAACGCGTACATCGAACTCCAAATCGCGATCACCACCAACGGGACGAACCTTTGATTCTTCCAATGCCCGCAATAGCTTGACCTGCATCGTCAACGGCATGTCGCCGATTTCATCCAACAGCAGCGTACCTCCTTGTGCTTCTTGAAAGAGTCCCTTGCGATCTCCCCGGGCATCGGTAAACGCGCCCTGCACATGCCCGAAAAGCTCACTCTCCAAGATCGCCTCCGAAAGAGCCCCACAATTAACGCCGACGAACGGCTGTTCGGCACGATCACTCAATTGATGAATCGACCGGGCAACGAGCTCTTTCCCTGTTCCACTTTCGCCGGTGATTAACACGGACGCTTCCGAGGGACCGATTCGTGCAAGTTGATCATAAAGCTGCTGCATCGGGATACTCTCTCCCAGCAGCGATCCGACTTGTTGCGATTGACCGACCCGTTCCTCCAGCAGTTTGATTTGACGCGTCAATAAGCGGCGTTCAATTGCCCGCTCGATGGTCAACGTTAACAGGTCCATGTCGACCGGCTTCGTGATGAAATCGTAGGCACCGCTGCGAATGGCGGAAACGGCAGTTTGCAGACTGCCAAACGCAGTCATGACCACTACAGGAACGTCCGGGCGAGATTGGTTGATCTGCTGACACAACTCAAGACCCGTCACGCCAGGCATCCGCACATCGGTCAGCACAACATCGAACTCTCGTTCACTCAAGCTTGCCAAGGCTGCATCAGCTGACTGACACCACTCAGCCGTGTAGCCACTCATTTGCAGAGTTGTTTGAACAAGTTCACACATCGCGCGATCATCATCGACGATCAACACCAAACCATCTCGCTTGCCTGGTTGACTCATGACGGCTCTCCCAGGTTGGATTGAGAGCGTCCCTCGGGAAGCTCAGCCAGCGGCAATATGACATGAAAACAACTCCCCTCACCCAGGGTGCTGTCGAACCGAATTTCACCACCATGTTCCTTGACAATGCCATGCGAAATCGACAACCCCAGACCAGTGCCTTCGCCCACATCCTTGGTCGTGAAGAAGGGCTCGAAAACATGTTCCTGGTCTTCGGGCTTCATTCCGCTACCGTTGTCCGAGAATGATATCTGCACCGTCTCTCCCGATGCCCTCGCGACGACTTCGACTCGGCCGTCGTCATTGGTGGCCTGAATCGCGTTCAGGATCAAGTTCGTCCAAACCTGCTGCATCTGCGCCGAATCGAGTTTGACAGTGAGTGGTTCGCTGGAAATCTCGAGGCTCAATTGTGCGTGATGTTTTTTGGCCATCGGTTGCAACCACTCGACGGTTGATGCCAACAGTTGATTGATTGGTTGAATGATGAGTTCAGATTTTCGTGCATGAGTGAAACCCAACAGACCGCGAACGATTCCGGCAATGCGGTCAGCTTCGGAATGAATCACCTCCGCATCACTGCGAACTTGATCGGTCGCATGTTCGCTACGTTGGATTAATTGGGCGCGGCCAATGACGACATTCAAAGGCGTGCCGATCTCGTGAGCAATCCCAGCCGCCATGCGTCCCACACTATTCAATCGGTCAGCATGCCGAAGCTGCTCTTCCGCCTCTAAACGAGAAGCCGTTTCTGTTTGTAGATGCTCGCGTTGCGCCGACAATTGTTGACACATTTCGTTGAGCGCCGATCCGAGGCGTCCCAGCTCGTCACCACCATGGATCGCAATCGGGTCATCAAAATCACCGTTTCCAACGCGGTGCACCTTATCGATCAAATGGTTCAGCGGTTTGCCGACCATATTGACGCCACCTACCCAGATAACAATTCCCGAGAGTGTGGCAACTCCGATCAGAGCCACAAGCGAAGTGATCATCGATTGACGCATTCGCCCTGCCGAGGCTGTGTCGGGAGCCGCGACTTCGATCCGACCTGCCGGCGATTCACTTTCGCCGAAGACAGGCACATAGGTGTACAGAAACGGTTGGCCTGATTGGTCTGGCATTCCAAAGGTGGTTACTTCACGCCGGGCGAGAATCAACTCGGTCGGTACGGTAGGACGGCTTTGGCTCCCGCCATTGAGTTCTACCCACCGCACTTGAACATGCTGCACGACACCCCGCGAGCGGTTCAGGTAACGCGAAATATCTTGCGACGGGATGCCCCGATCTTGCATCGTCGATTGAATCGTTGCCGCCAAATCCTTGGCGTATCGTTCGTGCTCATCGATCGCCAACCGTTGATTCGTTTGAATCGTCAGGTAGGCGAACAGGCCGACAATCAGCAGTAAGCCGATCAGGAACAGCAGGATTAACTTGGCGGCGAGTCGCATTGTTCTCGATCATTTTGAACGCAAAAACGTATTGTACGCAGGTTCGATCACTTCACGGCAATCCTCGCACATCGCCGCAACGCCGCAAAGTCTGGCTTTGCGGCGTTCAGTTCTTCGCCAAGTGTTCTGAGTGCGATCACCACCGGCAAACGCTGATTGCCAGTGAAACGCAGCCAAACATCATGAATTTGGCGTTTCCAGTTCGACTGCTCGATAGGTCAGGTCGATCGTCTCACCGCCCCGAACCACCTTCAGCTCGACTCGATCCCCAATCGGTGATCGCTCCACTGCTAACTGCAGAGCCTGTGGTGTCTTCACCGCTCGACCGGCGATTTGGACGATCACGTCACCCTGCTGCAAGCCGGCTTCTGCTGCTGGAGTCCCTTCCATCACCTTGGTCACTGCGACACCAGACCGGGGTTTGACGGCCAACTCACCCGCCAACTGACCAGTGACCGGTTGGATGCCAACACCGAGGTAAGCGCGGCGGACCTTGCCGTCTGCTACCAACTGGCGACTGACCCAACGAGCGAGGTTCGATGGAACAGCAAAACCAATCCCTTCATTGCCGCCGCTACGAGAGTGGATCGCCGTGTTGATGCCAATGACTTCACCTCGCATATTGACGAGAGGACCGCCACTATTACCGGGATTGATCGCAGCATCGGTTTGCAGGAAGTTTTCACGATCGGTAATTCCCAAATCGCGGTGCTTCGCACTGATGATCCCCGCCGTCACGGTGCTCTCGAGGCCAAAAGGCTGTCCCAACGCCAGCACCCAATCGCCGATCGACGACTCGTCACTGTTCCCCAGCGGTGCAGCGACCAAATTTTCCGCGTTCTCGATCCGAACCACCGCCAAGTCTGTTTTGGGGTCTGTCCAAACATCAACTGCGGCAAATTCGCGGCCATCATGAGTCTTGACGATGACCTCACCGCCACCCGCGACAACATGATTGTTGGTCAAGACGATTCCTGAGGCATCAATGATCACACCCGACCCGATGCCCCGACTCGGCATGGGGCTGCCGAAGGGAACGCTGGGAACGCCACGTCGTGGACTGCGAGATTGATAATCTCGAAACATCTCTTCAAAGGGGGTGCCTGCGAATGGGTGACGACCATCCACACCCTCGCTATCCGGGACCACCTCGTTTGGTGCAGGACCACCACTGATTTGGCGGGTCAATTGCGGACGGTTTTCGATCGCGACCACAGTCGGCAACAGACCGCTGCTCACGGTTCGAAACGCAGTTGACAGATCGAGCGCTGAGTTGATCGCAGCCTGTTGCTCCGGCGTCATGTCCTGCAGGGCGGCCTTCGAGCCCGATACGTCTGCCCGCACCCATGCGCCACCCGCCACCATCAGGCCGGCCGCAATCAGGCCCCCAGGAACGAGCCAGCGAGACTTCCAATTAACGGTCATATTTGCTTCCTTTGTTTTGATGACGTGCATTCCAACGTCCGCCCGAAACTCCCGGGGAGACTGTGCATTCACTCCTAAGCAGCTAGCGTGCCAGACTCAAAAAACGGCGTTTTACTGGCTTTTTGAATGATGTTGGTCGGGATCATTGGGGCATCCTGCCCCAGCGGGGCAGAACGCCCTAACCGGTGGGGTGACCCGGTCGTCCTCCTGGCCACCCCAAAACCTCGCTTTGCTGGCAACCCAAAATGCCCCCCCATTTGCCCCTGCTTACCAGGGCTCTGGACATGGGCCGATTTTTTCTTACTTTCCAACGACTTTTCCACAGCTTCAAAACAGAGATGCATTTTTCTCACTAACTTGTTACCAGCAAAGTGTTTAGGGAAGAAAAAATGCGTGGTCTTGGCAGTGACGCTAGCCCTGAAGTGGTGGCGTAAATGGTTTGAGATGCAGCGTTTAGAACAACTGAACAGATTCTCGTTGACAGGTGATCTGCAGGCCCTAAGATTTCGACCCGTCACCCACATCTAGTGCCGCGTCGCCGCAAAGCCACTATGGGTAGTGCTGTCATGGAGTTTTGCAATTCACTGCTTGCTGCATCGAGGCTTGGTGCCCTCGGCAAAGTGAACTGCTGTGCTCGTGCAACAATCATTTGACTGCGATCGCCGGAAGGTTTTTGCACTGATTGGTGTGACCATATTTTCAGAATCTCATGTTGTAATGGTCGGTGTGGTCTAGCTCGCGAGGAACGCGAACAAACGTTGTTAGGCCACAACGGACCCAAGGATGACTTAAGGAGTCTTCAAGCGATGGCCACGGTTCTTTCTGCCAATTCATCCGCTGAGAAAGTCAGCGATCCAGCAATCGAAAAAGTGAACTCCGAGCACGGAGTGGAATACGCCCGCACCCGATTCGGACAAAAGTTGCGGCGCAGCAACAGCGGTTTGAAGGTTGATGCGACGTTCTGCCCGGAGGATGGTCGAACACCTTTTGAGACAATGCAGTGGGAGCTTCGCAGCGCCGCGATCAAAGATGAGACCGGCAAGGCGTTGTTCGAGCAAAATGACTGCGAAGTCCCGGCGAATTGGTCGCAGTTGGCAACCAACGTGGTTGTCTCAAAGTACTTTTATGGTGACCCCAAGAACACCGAGGAGCGGGAACGTAGCGTCCGGCAACTGATCCATCGCGTGACGCGAACGATCAGCGATTGGGGACTGGAAGACGGCTACTTCGACACTCCCGAAGATGGCGAGCGATTTTATCGCGATCTGACTTGGTTGTGTTTGCATCAATTCGGTGCCTTCAACAGCCCGGTTTGGTTCAATGTTGGTCTGCACGCTCAGTACGGCGTCGTCGGAGATGCCTGCAACTGGTACTGGGACAATGAGACGCAAACGACAGCGCAACCAGACAACCCGTATGAATATCCACAGGGTTCGGCATGCTTTATCCAAAGCGTGGACGACAACATGGAAGACATCATGCGGTTGGCTTGCAGCGAAGCGATGCTGTTCAAGTTTGGTAGCGGAACGGGAACCGATTTGTCGACGATTCGGTCCAATCGAGAGATGTTGTCGGGAGGCGGAACGCCTTCGGGACCACTTTCGTTTATGCGAGTGTATGACTCGATCGCCGGAGTCGTGAAAAGCGGTGGCAAGACGCGTCGCGCGGCCAAAATGCAGTCGCTGAAGATTTGGCACCCGGACATTCTCGAGTTCATCGAGTGCAAGTGGGCCGAGGAAAAGAAGGCTCACTCGCTGATTCGCGAGGGCTACGAGTCGAACTTCAATGGTGAAGCTTATAGTAGCGTTTGCTTCCAAAACGCGAACCTGTCGGTTCGCGTGACCGATGATTACATGGAAGCAATTCGCGACAAGAAGCAGTGGCAAACCCGCTGGATCAGCGACAAGACTCCTGAAGACGCACCGGCCTACGACGCGAAGGAGTTGTTGAACAAGATGGCTGAGTGTGCTTGGCACTGCGGTGACCCTGGGGTTCAGTACGACACAACGATTAATCGTTGGCACACTTGCCCCAACAGCGGACGGATCAACGCGTCCAACCCGTGCAGTGAATACATGTTCTTGGACGACACGGCATGCAACCTGGCGTCGATCAACCTGATGAAATTTGTCGGTCCAGGTGGCTCATTTGACGTGGAGCGATTCCGCTCGGCCTCTCGCTTGTTCTTCATCGCTCAGGAGATCCTGGTTGATCACGCCAGTTACCCGACTGAGCCGATCGCCCGCAACAGCCACAGCTATCGCCCGCTTGGGCTGGGCTATTCGAACCTCGGAAGCGTACTGATGACCGAGGGGCTTCCCTACGATTCGGCTGCGGCCCGTGGTTTGTGCGGTTCGTTGACCGCGTTGCTGCACGGCGAAGCAAATCGGACGAGTGCTGAATTAGCCAGCGTCGTAGGCCCGTTCGATCGCTACACCGCCAACGAAAAGCCAATGCTCAACGTGATGCAAATGCATCGTGAAGCGTGCGAGAGCATCGACGATCAAGGGCCGCCCGAGCTCAAACAGGCCGCCAAGGAACTGTGGGAAGAAGTCCTGCAATTAGGCGAGAAGTACGGCTTCCGGAATGCCCAGGCGACCGTCCTGGCGCCAACCGGCACGATCAGCTTCATGATGGATTGCGATACCACTGGCATCGAGCCAGACATCGCCTTGGTGAAGTACAAGCAACTGGCTGGCGGCGGAATGCTGAAAATCGTCAACCAGACCGTACGCAAAGGACTCGAAAAGCTGGGCTACGAAGCGGGGCAAATTGAGGGCATTCTAACTTACATCGACGAGAACGACACGATCGAGGGCGCTCCTGATTTAGAGGTCGAGCACTTGCCGGTATTCGATTGTGCTTTCCAAGCGGCGAACGGTGTTCGTAGCATTCCGTGGAAAGCCCACATCACCATGATGGCGGCCGCTCAGCCGTTCCTGTCCGGGGCCATCAGTAAAACGGTGAACATGCCCAAAGACACAACGCCCGAAGACATCGCCAGTGCCTACTACTGGGGCTGGGAACTAGGCTTGAAAGCAATCGCGATCTACCGTGATGGCAGCAAGCAGTCGCAGCCATTGAACACCAAGAGCGAAGAAAGCTCGGATCAATCAGCTGCGGCGGATGTGGTGACAGAAACGATCGAAAAGATCGTTTACAAACCGCGACGTGAAAGATTGCCTGATACGCGACAAAGCGTAACGCATAAGTTCACAATTGCCGGCCATGAAGGTTATCTCTGTGTTGGCTTGTATCCCGATGGCCGTCCCGGTGAGATTTTCATCACCATGGCCAAAGAGGGTTCAACCATCGGTGGAATCATGGATTCGTTCGGGACCGCTTTATCGATTGCATTGCAGTACGGTGTTCCACTCGAAGTGCTTGTCAACAAGTTCAGCCACACGCGTTTCGAACCCATGGGGCACACTTCCAACAAGGATATCCGGATCGCGAAAAGCGTGGTCGATTACATCGCGCGTTGGCTTGGACTGACCTTTATGAGCGGGCACGATGCGATTCCGACCAAGTTGGACGAAACCAACCGCGGTAACGATGCCGAAGTCACCATCCCACCTAATACCGTGATCGACGGCCTGAAGAAGGATGCGGGCGCGGCGGTTGCGGTTGCCGAACGGGCTACTTTGCTGGCCGGTTTGAAAGACGGGGCCAAGGCGAATGGGACGGATAGCGAGGCGAATTTGGCGGCAGGGTCCGGGCAAGGTGACCAGTTTGCAAGATTCCAAGTAGACGCGCCCACCTGCGATAACTGCGGCACCATCACAGTTCGAAATGGTAATTGCTACCTTTGTCACAACTGCGGTAACAGCATGGGCTGTAGCTGAAAGCTATCGATAAGTTGCCCTTGAATCGGGCAGCCAATTCGACCGTGTCATCGAAAGGAAAGGGCCGGCGTCGTAAAGACGTTCGGCCCTTTTTCTTGCTCGGATGTCAACCTACCGAAGATGTTGTTACCGGCCTTCGTGCAAGGTTGTCATCAGCGAAATTGGTGAGGGACACGCGAGCAGTCCACTCAACTCAAGTCCCATCCTACTTTGCATCACTCGGCTCTGGCTCGATGCCTTCACCGTCCCCAGCATCCCAGCAATCGTCCCCAGCATCCCAGCAATCGTACTGCCGCGGTCATCCAGTGGCAGCGTCCGATCAGCGATCAAGCCGATCAGCGATCAAGCCGGCCGTAGTCAAAGAATGATTCGGGTTTTGCGGCTCGACGCGAGGCCCTAATCACAGCGGCCCTAATCACAGCGAAGCCAGGCGAACAAAGACGTACAAAGACGGAACTCGCCTCCTATTTCGCCATCCACAATCCTAACGCTGGGTTGCGAATGAAGTAGAACTCGCTGCCATCGTTGTCGGTGTGCCAGCCATCATTGAGCTGGCTAACGTCGTACTGATTCATCAATTGGTTGATGTCGCCGGGCGTGTAATTCACTGAGGTGATTTCTGCAGCGGAAAGCTTACCCGCGGCATACACCACCTCGAACCGATTTTCGTGGGATCCATGCACGAGATGGGCTGCGGCAG
>JAQWPZ010000222.1 GCA_029245125.1 Rubripirellula sp. | reverse complement strand
AAAAGACAAGTTAAAACCAAAACGTTCGCCGTCACCTGCTGAGCGGGCGACCCTCGTCGGCGGCAGTCGACGCATGGCCACTGACCGCTGGTTTCAAAGGTTATGCGTCGCCACAGCAGCAGCATCTGTCATGGTCCTTGTGTTCTTACTGGCCTCGATCCTGATCGAGGGCATGCCCGGAATTACAGCGATCTTGATTTTTGGCACGCCGGAACCCAACCCAAGCGAAGCGGGAATGTGGCCAGCAATCACAGGAACACTTTGGGTCTGCTCTCTCTGTGCCCTGATCTCGTTGCCACTTGGCATTGGCACTGCTGTTTTGCTCGAAGAGTTCAAACCGCGAAGCAAACTAGCGTTGAGAGCCTATCAATTGATCCAACTCAATATCAGTAATCTTGCCGGCGTACCCAGCGTTGTCTATGGCATCCTTGGCTTGACCGCTTTCGTTTCGATGTTCGCTCTGTTTGATCAGGTCAGAGAACCTGGCACTGCCGCTTATGAAATTGGCGCAACTTATTACGATCAGTTTTCAAATCTCGCTACTGATCCCTTCCTGAGCACGGGGACCGACGAAGTCGAGGAGCGATACTTTTTTGTTCCGGTCAATGCCCGAACGGATGATCCAACTGTTCCCAAACCGGGAATGCAGGCGTTTGAATATATCAACGATGCCTTGGTTCCCGTCCAAGTAACAGTGACCGATCCGTTCGATGCCCCCTCTGACCCCACCGCTTTGGGCTACGCAATCGACATCAACGCAGTTCCAGGACGCATCAGCGAAAAGAGTTGGTATTACCTGCGTTTGCCTCTTGGTCGGGGTGTCTTAGCGGGTGCCTTGACCTTGATGTTGGTAATTTTGCCAGTTGTGATCATCAGCACCCAGGAAGCACTACGGGCCGTTCCCACTTCACTTCGCGATGCAGCTCTTGGTATCGGCGCGACACCTTGGCAAGTTGTTTGGAACGTAACGTTACCAGCATCGATTCCCGGAATCATGACCGGGTCGATCCTCGCCATGAGTCGCGCAATTGGGGAAACCGCTCCAATATTAATCATTGCTGGGATCGTCTACATCCGAAATTCGCCTCATCACCTGATGGACAGCTACACGGTGATGCCTCTGCAAATTTACAATTGGACGAGTCGCCCGCAGGAAGAATTTCACCAGATCGCGGCTGGCGGAATCATTTTGCTACTTGCAATCTTGATGTCTTTCAATGCTGTCGCTGTCTTGATCCGGCACCGAATGCACAACAAACAAATATAGAGTCGCCCATGTCCATTGTCTCACGCGACCCCGATATCCAACTCATGAATGACACCTGCGAACCGATCCCCGCGACGACCGCGGGCCCACCCCCAGTTTCAAAACCGGAGGTAGCTTTGCGGCTGAACAATTTGTCCGCGTGGTACGGGGATTTCCAAGCCCTGCATTCAATCACTCTTGATATTCCCAAGAACCAAGTTACTGCATTCATTGGTCCAAGCGGTTGCGGAAAGAGCACCTTATTGCGTTGGTTCAATCGAATGAACGACACGATTCTTGGGGCGCGTGCAAGTGGTACATTGCAGATGGGTGATCAAGATCTGTTGAGCAGCCGAACTGATGTGGTCGATTTGCGACGCAGGGTCGGGATTGTATTTCAAAAACCGAATCCGTTCCCGAAAAGCATTTTCGAAAATGTCGCCTTCGGACCACGGTTGCATATGAAGCTAGGTCGCAACGAGCTGAACGAATTAGTCGAATGGGCCCTAAGAAAGGCTTCTGTTTGGCAAGAGGTGAAAGATCGCTTGCATTCTCCAGCAGTCGGACTTTCTGGTGGCCAACAACAGCGATTGTGTATTGCCCGCGCGATTGCCGTCGGACCGGAGATGCTGCTGATGGATGAACCATGCAGTGCATTAGACCCAGCCAGCACGTTGGCAATCGAAAATCTGATGGACGAGCTTCGTTCCCAATACACCATCGTGATCGTAACCCACAATATGCAGCAAGCCTCTCGTTGCAGTGATCGCACTGTCTTCTTTTTTGAGGGACGCTTAATCGAATCAGGCGACACCGAACTTATGTTCACCAAACCAACCGAAGAGCAAACCGAAGATTATGTGCGTGGGCGTTTCGGATGATGCTACTCAGTGGCAAACCCTATCAACGCTTAATAAATTACGCAGGCACTGAGATCCAATGACAAAACATCTAGATCGCGAACTGGATCGACTACGACGCGAATTGGTTGATCAAATGGGAATCGTTGAACAAATGATCCAGACGTCGGTCCGTTCTCTTCTCGAGCGGTGCACTGACATGGCAGATCGAGTGATCGAAAGCGACGTTGATGTCGACAACAACGAAATTCGTATCGAAGAAGAGTGCTTGAAATTGCTTGCTTTACACCAGCCCGTTGCTACCGACATGCGATGGCTGATCACTGTGGTAAAAGTAAATAGTGATCTGGAACGGATGGCAGATCTCGCTTGCAACATTTCAGAAAGGGCGAAAGCCCTCGCGTTCTACCCACTGTTTCCGGTTCCGGACGAATTCCACGAGATGGTGGTGGCTGCGAACTCAATGGTACGAACTGCGTTGGATTCCTTTGTCGATCGAGATTCCCAAAAAGCCAGGGAAGTCATCGGCGCTGACGAAGCGGTGGATGATTTAAACAGAATCCTAATCGGTCGTCTGCATCAGGACATGAAGCGTGACCCCGAACAGATCGAACCAGCTGTTCATTGCTTCAGTGCCTCACGTCACCTAGAACGAATCGCTGACCTAGCCGAAAATATCGCGGAAGACGTGATCTATTTGATTGAGGGCGACATCGTCCGTCATCAACACGGGCTCTTGGAAAGCGAAACTCCTCCGATCAAAACAGATTGAGTAAGTTCAGCAAGAATCACCCCGGAGGCTCCGCAGGCATTAAGAAATACCGTTTCAGCGGTCAATTCCATACTCCATTCTCGACCGTGCTCGCGTCACATTCTTATTTCGCTTGACCTGATTTTGCTCTGTCGCGCTGTTATCGTTTGCGAAACGACTTTGGCGAATTGGCATCACTTGAGCAGTCGCTGGGTCAGTCTCCATGTTCGGAAACTCCTTCACTTGAACTTCATGGCGTGAATGCCCCTGACTCACCAGACCTCAAAAATGAAGACTGACCTGAGACCGGCAATCCGTTCACCTCTCCCATTCGCATCGCATGGTGTCGGTGACATTTGAGCGGGCACAAATCAAGCTTGCGCGACTTCGGATAGAGTTTTGCATCGAGGCGCTCATGTTCCGCAAAATGTCCGGTAGTTGGCGGTGAATTCGGCAGAAGCAGGCAACGCATACTGAGGGAGTGTTGGATCTTCGGTGAATGGCCGACGGATGGCTTGCAGAAGAATTTCAAAAGGCTTCAAGTTGCCATCATCCGATGCTGCCGACAACGCTTCTTCAACCAAATGATTGCGGGGGATGTAGATTGGATTTGTCGCTCGCATCTTTGTCGCAACGTTGGACGATGGCAAATCATCCTGCAATCCACGCCATCGCTCCAAGAAATTGTCGACATCAGTGGACGTGGTAAACAGGGACCTCAGGTTGCAGGGATTGCCCTCTGCCGCGTCTGCCAAATACCGCCATCCAAGTGTGTAGTCCACCTTATATTTTGCCAGCAATTCAAACCAGTCGTCAATCAACGAGCGTTCTGCTTCACTAGCGTTGGCTCCTGTTTCGCCATGTGCGAGTCCCAATTTGTTTCGGGCTCCGTTGTACCAGTGGTTCTGAAATGTTGGCATAAACGTTTCGAGGATCGCGGTCGCGTCGGCGACCGCTTGTTCGTCATTTTCATTTCCGAGGAGTGGTAAAAGTGTTTCAGCAAATCTCGCGAGGTTCCATACCGCGACCGTAGGTTGGTTGCCGAAGGCATAGCGACCAGCGTGATCAATGGAACTGAAGACGGCGTTCGGATCATACGCATCCATGAATGCGCACGGTCCATAGTCAATCGTCTCACCCGATACCGCCATATTGTCGGTATTCATAACGCCGTGGATGAAGCCAACCAGCATCCATCGCGCGATCAAATCAGCCTGTCGATCAACGACGCCCTTCAACAGAGACAAATAGCAGTGGGTATCTTGTGAAACGTTGGGGTAGTGACGTTGAATGACGTAGTCTGCCAACTTCCGCGATGAATCATCCTGGCTACGAGCGGCAAAATACTGGAATGTTCCGACCCGGAGATGGCTTGAAGCTACGCGAGTGAGAACGGCACCGGGAAGTCGACTGTCTCGCATGACAGACTCGCCAGTGGCTACCGCAGCAAGTGCCCGAGTTGTCGGGATATCCAAAGCGTGCATTGCTTCGCTAATCAGGTATTCCCTGAGCACAGGCCCGACGGCCGCCTTACCATCGCCCCCGCGTGAAAAGGGGGTGACGCCTGATCCCTTCAACGCAACATCCCGGCGTTTTCCGCTCTGATCGAGCAGTTCACCGAGCAACAGTGCGCGGCCGTCGCCAAGCTGGGGCACAAAATTGCCGAATTGGTGACCGGCATAAGCCTGCGCAAGCGGTTCCGCGTCGCGCGGTAAAGCATTACCTGAAAAGATTTGCTCAACAACATCTGGCGTCAATTTCTCACAATCGAGACCAAGCTCAGCGGCGAGCGCAGTGTTGAACTGCAACAGCGACGGTTGCGGAACTGGAGTGGGCCGATGGGACACGTAAAACCCGGGTAACTGCTCTGCATAGCTGTGCTCGAAATTCAGTGACAAATCCATCATGGAGGGATTCATTAATGGCGTCCTGGTATAAATATTCTAGAGGCGATTTAGCAAGCATTATCGGCGTCAGCTCCAGCCACAAAACTTGCTGCTGCATTGACCCCGAGCCAATTCGCTGTTCATTCTGGCTTGAGGAGAATCGTAAACGCAAGGATGGAGCTTTTAGAAGCAAGTTTGCAAGGGGCTTTTACACAGCAACGATCAAGTTTGCACTCCTGTTCTCACTTCGCAATTCCTACCCGCGAAGATCTTTTCTGCTGATTGCAGATCCGAGGATGCTGACACTTTCGTGGCTCGGCAATGGTGGCGACCCAATAAGTTCCCAAATAAAAGCTGGCTAGCTGACATCGCGAATGACCGAACGCCACATCCATGGCCTTGGGTAATTCTGTCCGTCGAATCCCGGCGTGGTCATTGCGAACCGAGAGCTTCCGTGTTCTAAGATATTTAGGACGTAGCTTTTTCAATCGTGAATGCCCATTTTCTCCCGCTCTCGAAATTTCGGGCGTCACTTTTTACCGCTGGATGCTTCTTTGCCCTCCGTTTGCATCACTTCTTCGTCTCGGTTCGGGGGCAATCACTTGCAGTCAGTCGAGCTCGACGGCAGAATGAAAAAACCCGTGTAATTGACCGCTTTATCCGCCTGACCTTGAAATGCCGACCCTCTCATGCCCTCAGTCCGACTTTTCCTGCTGCTAAGCGTTCTCGCTCTCCCCGCGTTACACGATGCTGAAGCCGCACCTAACAATGCCCCGATTAAGAATGTGCTCATGATCGTCTCCGACGATCTGCGGGCCAACACCCTCGGCTGTTACGGCGATGGAATCTGCCAGACACCAAATCTTGACGCCTTGGCAAAGCGGGGAATGGTTTTTGAACGCGCCTATTGCCAAGGAACATCTTGTGCCCCTTCACGACGCTCGTTCATGTTCAGTCGTTACCAGGGAATCGCACCAACGAATCTGGGTCAACACTTTCGCCAAAACGGTTTTTATTCAGCGCGGGTCGGCAAAATTTACCACATGCGAGTCCCTGGCGACATCATCGCAGGAACCAACGGGGGTGATGTCGCTTCCTCTTGGACCGAACGATTCAATGCTCCAGGCCCGGAGGCACACACGCCTGGAGATTACGCGTGCCTAAACCTGAATATCTTTACCGATGATATGCAGGGTCGACA
>JAQWPZ010000199.1 GCA_029245125.1 Rubripirellula sp. | reverse complement strand
GTCCCCACCCGACAACGCAGTATTCTCCGCGATGGTTGAGAAACTGACATTGGATGAGAGATCGGCATCGCCACTGTCGTACGCAATCCCACCACCCGAGGATTGAGAAGCATTCTGCGTGACGGTCGTATTTGCCATCTGGACCGCCGCAAAGATGGCGCCGATGCCGCCACCAACATCGTCGGCGGTATTCCCGACAATGGTGGATGAATCGAGCACCAGCGTGGGCGTCAGACTTTCACCCACGGCACCGATCCCGCCCGCCCGTTGATTCGCCGAGTTTCCAGAAACCGTCGATTCGATCAGGTTCAGATCGACATCGATCAATCCGATGCCGCCAGCGTCCGCATTGGCATCATTGCCAGTGATTCGCGAACGCTGGATCGTCAAAAAGGACTCGCCAGTGAAACGGGTTGCGCCAATCCCGCCAGCTCCCGTTTTGGTCACGGTACTGGTCGCTATGTTGTTTTCGATCGTTGAATTCGCAATCGACACCGTGGCATCCACCATGGCGATCCCACCAGCAACCGGTGCCGAGTTGCCTCGGACCTGGATCCCGTCGATCTCAACAAGTAATCCATCCGCACTGGTATCGTCGATTCCGATGATCACGATGCCGCCGCCGCCACCGCGCCCGGTGTCATTGAATTCGCTCGCGCTCCCGGTCACACGGTTGTTGGTGTAGCTACCGCCGGTGATGATCCCGGCCGCGTTCGCGATTTCTAACCCGCCGGCACCGTCGACGGCGGCGTTGTTATCAAAATCAGTGTCTGAAATCGAAAAAGCCGGCGTCCCCAGAGTCCCCAGCACATAAAGCCCACCACCGCCACTCTCCACATTTGTGGCGCTGTTGCCGCTGAAACTTGAATCACTCACGGTCAAGTCAGAACTGGCGATGTAGACACCACCGCCGGAGTCAGGCCCCGCATTGTTGGTGAACACGGAACCATCAATGGAAACGATTGCGACCGATCCGTTGACTCCATCGAAATCACCTTCGACAAGTATGCCTCCACCGACCGATGCGGCATTATTGTTGTCGAAGACCGAGTTCGAAATGGTTAAGGTTTTGGGTTCGGCAAACGCCACGAAATGCAAGCCACCACCATCTCTGGTTGCCGAGTTTCCACGAAACAATGAGTCTCGAATCGTGACGTTACCGGCTGACTGAATCGCGCCTCCGGAGGAAAATTGCCCTGGGTTAAAATCATTTTCAGCCGCAGTATTGCCCTGAAAAATCACATTATCAATCGTCAGATCAATGGTATCCGCGGTATTGATCGCGCCGCCACCACTGCCATCAAAACCGACTCCATTTTGAATTGTCAAATTCCGAAAGGTGACGTTCGTCCGGTTCGGTGCAAAAACATCGAACATTCGAAATTCGCCGATCCCATCGATGACGACGTCCTCGCGATTGTCGCCGGTCCCGACAAATGCAGTGTCGAATCCTTGCTCTAAATCAAAACTACCTCCGCCGTCGTTGAGATACTCGCCGGATGGGATTTCAATCGTGTCGGCCTCAGCGGTTGCCTCTGCTGCAATCACCGCATCGCGAATCGAACATTGGACGCTCGCTGCCGCATCATCGGCAACACAAGTCCCGCCGACCGTATCGCTTTCCGTATTCACGAAATATGTCGCGAGCACACGCCTCGCTTCCAATGCCTCCATCCGAGGTGCGTGATGAAACCGACGTCGCTTGCGAACACGTTTAGCGAGGGCCATAAGAAGAACTCGGATAGGTAATCAGGATGCGAGAAGGCCGCGAGATTGCCCTCCGATCGTAATCGCTTTGCTCCCCCCCCGCAAACAACCAGATCGGTTTCACTGATCCCCAGCATCCTCCAGAAAACATAAATCGGATCCAAGCCAGCAAAGCTCAGCCAAGACTGAATTTACCTGTGACGATCGGCTAGATGCGAGGGATTTCAGCAATACCACCGGAGAGCCGAGTCTCGAAACGGCAGCACGAATCGCGGAAGCCCTTTACTCTCGAACAATCTAAATCACCGCCCCAAAGGAATCGGTCTCGAATAATTCGACAAGGCTTCCTGCTGGAATTCACTGCTGGAGTTCACTGCTGGAGTTCACTGCTGGGGCGATCGACTCGCCAACGAAAGTCGACAGGCGGTCGAGGGTGCAGTCCGATCGCACGGGCAGAGCGTATCGCACTAAACAGACTTTTGTTTCCTGGCCGCTTCGATTTCCTCAAAGCTGTAGAGGCGACCTGTTCCCGATCCGGGGCAGACCTCGCAGGTCTCTTTCCAGTCCTTCTTTTTCTTCAGATTGGAATCCCAGAAAGGCCAGGTGCGGCACTGGATGGGACGTGCTGCGTAGACGGTGCACTTCCGCGTCCGTGGATCGAGCAAAATGCAGTCGCCGTCAGGGTACTCGATCAAGCTCTTGTCTCGGCCTACGCGACGGACAAATTTCCGCTCGAACGCCTCAAAATCCATCTCCATCTCGACGGCCATTGCCGTGATCTCAGCTTCGTCCACCCAAACGTATCCTGGTTCACCGGTACAGCAATCCCCGCACTGCGAACATTCGAAGCGAAGCCCGTCGGCATACCAAGGCAACTTTTGCTTCGCCCCCGCCTTCGCGGATTTGCCAGCGTCACCCGATTTCTTCGTCTTGTCTTTTTTCTTTTCTTTCTTGCCCATGGCCAGAATTATACGCACACCAGCCGGTTGGCTGCGACCTGTTGCACGACGTCAAAGGGACCTTCGACGCCATGGGGAGGTGTGCGGTTTACCTCTATTTCAAATCGCGTGCGGGGAAGCGTTTTTCGCCTTTCGCCTCAGTTTGATTCCGGTGAGATACCGCTACTCGAACTCAAAGCTCGAAACGCCCCGTGCCATACTTGGCAACTGCCCGGTCACCACGACTTCTTCGACTTGATATCTCGATGGATCAAACCTTTGGCTGCTCCGTTTGTCGGTGAATACTCGCTGCGGAAGCTCCAGGACCTCATCGGCTGCCAGTGGCGAATCTCGGAACAGCAGATATTGCCCGTTGATCTCAATACTGAGCTTGGGGATTTCGTGGCCCGTCAAATTCTTGACCCGCACGATCTCCGTCACGACCACGCTGTGATTCCCCGTCGTGACCATCGGCTGCTCATCAAGCTCCACCGCAACCGGTAAAGGTGGACCACCAACGCTCGCCGGGAACAGGGCATAGACACCCAAACCAGCCAGCACCATCGAACCTAGGCTAAGAATCAAGCCTCGGCGAGAGAGCTGCAGAGTGGGAGCCACGCTCGTCGCAGCTCCTTCGTTCGTATCGTTTTCATCATTCATAGCCATACCCAGAAAGATAAACTGTTTCGGGAAACCGGCAACCCGCTGACGCAATCGTTTCTCGCTACCCTCCGTTTCGGTAACCTCCAGTCACGCTGGAGTCGCCCGTCATGCTGGAGTCGCCCGTCATGCTGGCGACGAGGGAGTCTCACTGGCGGTGTGGGGCTGAGGCTTCTCTTGATCCTGGACGTCTGGCGGCTCGCCAACCGTTGTGTTAACGCCGCCCCCCAGCCTGACTATCGTCTCGGCCGACCGCCTCCGCCTATTTGAACCGCAAACGCGGCCAATCTTGAACACAAGCGGAGGGCGTGAACACGTGGAGAGGTATCAGTGTCGAGATAGTGAACAGCTCATGCCTCCTTTTTTTGTTACGATGAGATTTCACCGAAACAGCGTTTCTCCCCGGAAATTGGCGACCGCTTCTCTGATGACTTTGCCGACCTCAGCAGCGGACCACCCCAAACAGCAAGCTCTTCTTGAAGCGGTTCGCCTTGCCAAAGCAGGACGATTTATCGATGCCCACCAACGATTGCTCGCCTATGGACCGCTGAGCGATTGGTTTGGCAGCGAACGAACTGAGATCGCGTGGATCGTTTCGGAGCTTGGTGCGCCACGCCTGAGCCGCTGGCATACGCTCAAGGGATTTCGTGAAACGCCGGAATCACTGGCGGTTCGCAATGCGTATGGATCGCTAATTGCCGAGGACAACGGCCCGCTGGATACGCTGGAGTTCGTCGAATCGAGCTCTGAGCCGACCGAACACGAGAGCGGTGAGGACCGCATGCGGTGGTATTGGTTGCGGGCTTCCAGTTTGATGCAACTGCGTGATTTTGCCGCAGCTGAACATGAACTCGGTCGGATGGAAGCGGTGGGTGAACGCGTCGAAATGCTGCACTTCTCGCGGGCCTACTGGCTTGAGCGCCAGGATCGCTACGACGAGGCTCTCGATGCGATCAGCCAAGCACTCGAAATCCGCGACTCGCGCAGCACGATCTCCTATCAAGCTCACCTGCTGACGCTGGTCGGCCGCGATGACGACGCTTACGCCTTGCTAAAGCGGTACGATGCGGAAAAGCAAGTCGCTTCATTCTCTTGGCAGATGTCTGCGATCGCTTACGAACGACGTGATTATGCCGAGTGCTCTCGTTTGCTAGAACGATTTGAATCGCTGTCACCGCTGCTGGAGCGAGCTTTCGGTGAACGCTTCACGATGTTTCGCTGCGAGCTCTCGCGTCGCGCCGGCGACGACGAAAAAGCAATTCAGTACGCCAAGCGATCCAAATCTGCCTTTGGCAAGAAACTGGCGGAGCGTTTAGCGGATCCAGCACGCCAAGATCGCGTCGATAAAATCCTGCCCGTCGATTTTGTCCGCCAGCATGAGATGACCTGCGGTCCCGCGACACTTTCTGCCATTAGCCAGTATTGGGGTCGGGCCGCTGAGCACTTAGAGGTCGCGGAAGAGATCTGCTACAACGGCACCACCGCCCATGCAGAACGCAACTGGGCGAACCAACACAGCTACACGACTCGAGAGTTCACCGTTACCGAACAGGCAACCGAAGCCTTGATCGGCCGCGATATCCCCTTCACACTCGTTACCCGAGGAGCCGGTTTCGCTCATCTGCAAGCAGTGATCGGATACGACGGTCGAACTGGAACGATTCTGATCCGCGATCCCTTCCATCGAGTCCGCGGCGCGGCGGCGGCCGATGAATTGCTTGATTCGCAAGCTGCCCACGGCCCGCGCGGAATGGTGCTTGTCCCCGATGATCAGCAACATCGGATCGACGACTTGGAATTGCCCGATTCCGAACTGTACGATCTGATCCACGAAATGGACCGCGCGCTCATTCAACACGATCGCGACGCGGCAGTTGCCGCAGTGAAGCAGATCGAATCGCTCGCGGCCGATCACCGTTTGCATTGGCAAGCCGAGCGACAACTGGCCACCTACGACGGAAATGAACAAGGCATTTTGGCTGCAGTCCAAAAAGCTCGTGAAATGTTTCCCGATGATGTGTCGCTGCAAATGTCCGAGCTCTCCTTGCTGGGCAGCCTGGGCCGGGTCGAAGAACGGGTCACGCGACTGCGCGAACTAGTCGCCGAACCGACACCCCACCCACTGCTAAAAATGCAGCTTGCCGAATCCTTGGCGCTCGACGGGCGGCATCGCGACGAGGCACAACAGTTACTCCGCGAAGCCATTCGCAACGGTCCCTCCTACGCACGCAGTTATTTGGAACTGGGCGATCTGTGGTGGCAGCGGAATGATCGCACCAACGCTTTGCGGCTGTATCGCTTCGCGGCCTGCTTGGAGGAAAAAGACGAATACCTCGCACTGCGCTACTTTGACGCCTGCGTCGCGTTGGGGCGAACCGAAGAAGCTCTGCAATGGCTGCGAGCAAGATTCCAACGCTTTGGCAGTCAATCGATGCAGCCCAGCGTCACCCTGCAACACGCACTCAGTCGCCTGCGACGACACAACGAAGGAATCACGGTTCTGGAGGAGGCGATCAAGCTGCGGCCGGACGATACCGAATTGACTCTATCGGTCGTCCATTCACTCTCCAGCACGTCAAGCGAATATTGGCCCCGTGCAAAAGAACTCTTGCATTCGGTCCGCGACAAAGCATCCGAACGTGGATGGCATGAAGCCGCTTCTGAATTGGCGGTATTGCAGGGCAAGTGGCAGGAAGGGCTCGAGCACCTTGAGCATTTGCTGCCCCGAAGTCCACTCTCGATGTCGCTTCGAGAAAAGATTACCGAGTTGGTCAGCGAGATCGACGGTGACGAGGCGGCGATCGACCATTGGCGGCAAGCCGCAGAGGAGTTTCCTCACTACCAACCTTTGGCCGAACGCTACGCGATGTCACTTCGCTCCCAGCCCTTGGAAGCGATTGAACCGGTACTGCAGAAAATCCTCGATCAGTCCCCCGACAACGCGTGGGCAGTGCGTGAATTAGCGCAACACTTCATGGCGGCTGGCAAGCTGGATCAAGCAGAAGTATTGATCCAGCGGGCCTGTGAACTTGACGGGGAAAATACGTTTGCCGTCAGTTTGCAAGCCTCGCTCGATTCACGACGCGGAAACAACACCACCGCGCGGAAACGACTGCGTGAACTTCTGCAGAATGACATCTGCAATGAATACCCTCTGTCGAAATTACTGGAAAGCTGCGACTCAGTCGAGGAACTGCAAGAAGAGTTGCAGTGGGTCCTTGGCGAATTGAGAAGACAGCCAATCACGGACGACGGACTGATCATTTACCGGAACTACGCCGAAGCAGTCATTCCCGCCGACGAATTACTTCAATCGCTACAAGAGGCTGTCCAGCGTCGTTCTGATCTCTGGCAGGCACATCAAGCTTTGATCTGCCAACTGACCCACATGGAACGACTTGATGAGGCGATGGATTCCGCCGAGCAAGCGACCGAAAAATTCCCACTCGAACCAAATGCCTGGTTCGAAAAGTATCGCGTCGCGCTGGCGATCGGTGACGTCGCGATTCAAAAATCAGCACTACAACGATGTCGCCTGTTGCGGCCCGGCAATCCGGCGGTCGTGCGAGCGTTGTCCGATGTGCTGTGCAATGAAGGTCAGTTCAGCGAAGCACGCGAAATGCTGGAGCAACTTGTTTCCGGGCAACCGCTGGATCCCATCAATCGCGGCTACCTCGCCGATGTGCTGGTGGAGCTTCATGACAGCGAAGCTGCGTTGGAACAATTTGAACACGCTGTCAGTTTGGAACCCGACTACGAATACGCCTGGGGACGACTCGACACCTTGGCCGATCAACTTGATCGCAAGGACTACCGCTTGAATCTCTCCGAACGCCTGACGCAGGTGAAGCCGAATTCGGCCGGACTGTGGCTGGAACGTGCGCGGACCCTCGGCCTTGATGAGCAGTTTGATGAAGCACACTTAGCGCTCGATCGAGCCGAAACACTTGACCCTTACCGAGAATCGATCCACATCACCCGCGCTCGCTTACGTCTCAATTCCGGCGATTTTGATGGTGCGCTTTTGGCATTGCAAACGGACGTCTACCCCACGGTACCCGCCGCGCTGCAAGCGACTCGCGCTCAAATGTTGTGGGATGTTGGACAACAACAGCAAGCCTACGAATTGATTTCGCAGACCGCCGAACAAAACCCAGGGCACCTGGGCATTTGGAATCGACTGGAACAATGGGCGATCATGCGTGGCGATCGTGAAAAAGCGATCGCAGCATTAGAACACCAAGTGGAATCCCAACCGCATGATCCTGATGTATTGAATTCCGCAGCCGAAACCTTTCACCATCTTGGTGACATTGAACAAGCAATCGAATCGTATCGCCGAACCATCGAAATCGCGCCGGGTTATGCCGGCAGTCGCTGTGGATTGTTCGACCTGCTGGCCGAACGTGACAACTGGGATGAAGCGTCCGCGCTGATGCGAGACCTACCACGTTGCGACCAACACCCAACGGTCATCGCTCGCCGCATGCGGGTCGCCCAACACGAGCAACAGCCGAGTCGGGCCGAAGAGGATTTCGACGCAATCTTGCAAAGCGATCCATGGTCATGGTGGGCTGTCGAACAAGCGATTGAAATCATGACCGAACTGGGCAAGCGTGAATCAGTACTCGCTCGGATCGAAAGCGAACTGACCAATCCAGACTCCAATGAAGACTTCGGCCGAGCCTGGATCACCGTGACCTTATCGGGCAAAGGTCGTTTCGCAAAAAAACTACCACCGATCGCAGCACGAATTCAGCAACTCATCGCTGGACAACATCCAGCTGCAGGTCGCGCCGCCATGTCTGCGCTGATGCCCAATTTTTCAAAGCAGGAAACGACCACACTTCTAAAACGATTCATCAAGCAGAATCAAAATTGGATTCAAAGCGACACCCATTGCTGGACACTGGTCGCTTTTGCAATCTCTGAACAATCAGCGAACCTATCCAAAGGGTTTATCAAACGCTGGATTCAGGGATGGCGAGATCGAACCGATTTTGAACCTTGGATGCTCACCAATGTGCACGAACTGTGTCGCATCATCGGCGATGAAACCTCCGGTCGTGAAGCCGTGCAGTTGGCACTGCAAATGCCAGCCGACATCATGCAATCGCAACTGCGACTGTGGGCAGCCCACGATGCACTGGTGCAAGGCGATGAGCAACTAGCGCTGCAGCACTTCATGGGAGCGGCTCGTTTGGAGAACCTGGAGGGTACCGATCGGGTGTTGCATCATTGGGTCGAGGCAGTCTTGAACGCCCATCAAGCACCCGACAAACAGGCAGCGCTATCGCAGATTCAAAATCAATTCAAAGAACTTGGCTTGAGGAACCTGTTCAAAACGCAACCCGTTTACAGACTGCCTTATATCCGCACCTTAAAGATGGTCGCCGACGCAATTGAAACAC
The DNA here is from genome assembly GCA_029245125.1 of Rubripirellula sp. GTDB lineage: Bacteria > Planctomycetota > Planctomycetia > Pirellulales > Pirellulaceae > Rubripirellula. The sequence continues at coordinate 4,362 of JAQWPZ010000199.1, read as the reverse complement.
GCCAAGCCAAATCCTGGGCGTGGCGAAACCGCGTCCAAACAAAAATCACCGCCGGCATTTTCAGCTAAAAACGTGATTGCCTCGGCGGACGATTACAAAAGAGCGGCATACCGTTGACAAGCAATTCAAACGAATCACCCCCAGATTGCACACGGGGGCGAGAAAACCGCTGCCGTTCTAAAGCAAGTAGGCCGGACCCAGGAGCAAAGCGACGCAGTTCCGGCAGTAGAAACCGAACCGGCATCGCAGCGAACGGCACGGAAAAGACCGGCACGGAAAAGATCGGCACGAAAAAGATCGGCACCAAAAAGACCGGCACGAAAAAGACCGGCACGGAAAAGACCGGCGGCTAGCGCCGATCCGCTCAGGGGTTGTGGGATCTCAGCTCATAGTGATCGGGGCGGGTCCCTGATACAAACCTCCGTGCCACTGTAGGGCGGGATTGCACCGGACACATTTTCTTTGCCAAACCGTAACGGCAGCCTCACTCGCTGGGACCACCAGTCCCAATCGCTGAGATTTCGAGCGAGTGGGATTGACGGTTTGCCGTTCGCTATCCACCAGCCGACTAGTCGCAACCGCCACCGCCACCGCAACATCTTGGTGCACCACAACCTTCACTCGTGGTTGGCAGGCTTTTCCCTCGGACAGCAGGTGAAGCAGGGACGCTCAATAAACGCTCCAGTTTGCTTCCGCCGCAACTGGGACAGTCGGATTTCTCCGTCTCGGAGCGAACGAGTACTTCGACCACCGTCTGGCACGATTTGCACTCGAATTCATATAAGGGCATCTCGGGATGTCTCTCCACATTCGCGTTGCGTCTGACGTTCAACTGAAAATAGCATACATGATAATGCAGAAATCCGCTAAAAAGTCATCCAGATGCCGAACACCTAACGGAAATCGCTGCGAATGGTGGTAACTCCACAGAACCAGGTCGTAGGTCTTGGTGATGACCACCAGTTCGTCCTACCATTTGATCTTCGCTCCGTGGTGAATACCAAACGTGAGAAACAACCCTCATTCGCGTTTCAAATTTCGACCCGCCTCCGACGAGGACTGTTCCCGACCCCGCTGTTTTCAAATTTGTACCGTACGCTTCGAATTCACTGAGTATAGTTCGTACTTTCTTCTAAAGTAAAAACTTCATGCCGGGAAGCTCAGCAAGACCAATGCATCAATCATTCGCGTCATACTGCAGTCGCAGAGTTCTAATTCGCCACAAATTCATTCCGGAACGCCTTTGGTTGCGTCCGCTGGTGATGGCGGTGACTCTGTTGTGCATCGCCCCACACACAATGGCGAAGACCATCGTCGTCAGGAACCTGGCCGATGCAGGACAAGGATCCCTTCGATCGGCGATCGTCACCGCGAACGAGAATCCTAAAGACTCTCTGATTCGTTTCAAGAAGAAACTTTCTGGCGTCATCCGCCTGACAACCGGACCGATGGAAGTCACCGGCTCGTTGGTGATCGATGGACCGGGCACGTCTCGTATCACGCTCAGTGGTAACAATGCGAGTCGTGTTTTAAATCTGGGCTCAGATTCGAAGGTCGTTATCAAGGACCTGACCATTGCCGATGGGCGAAATGAGACCCAGGAAGACCTTGGGCCGATCACCGTGACACGGGGAGGTGCGATCCTGAACGTTGGGGGAAATTTGCGACTCTCGAATGTCGTGATGCGAGACAACATCACAATTGACACGATCACAAATGAAGAACAGAAATCCGATGTTGCCGGGGGCGGCGCAATTGTCAACAGCAACTTCGCCAAGCTTGTGGCGACCGATTGCGTGTTCATCAACAATGTGTCGAGTGGCGGAAAAAAATACGCCTTTGGAGGAGCGATCGGCAATGTGACCGACTCAATTGCCATCATCAAGAATTGCATGTTCCTTCACAACGAAGCCAACTCAGGTAGCACGAGCTTTGGCGGCGCGATCGGTAATTTTGGGATGAGTTTGACCACTGTTAATCAATCCGTCTTTGTGGACAACCGCGCAATCGGAGTTGGTTTCGGAGAAAAAGGATTTGGTGGAGCGATCGCGACACGACCGGGAACCGTGGAGAATTCCGGCAGCTTGACGGAGGTCAAAAATTGCCAATTCAGGTTCAATCTCGCCCGGAACTCCGCCGCAAGCAGCGAGGCGAGCGCGGCAACAACTGGCGGCGGCGCACTGTACAACGACCGATCAGAACTGTTAATTCAACGGTGCGACCTGCTTCAAAATGGAGCGGTGGGATCAAGTGGAGGTATCGCGTTCGGAGGTGCGGTGTACTCCACAGGTGTGCTGGACAACGGACCTTTGACGACGATCCGTCGTTGCCACCTTTCCGGCAACATGGCGTTGAGCTGGTGTGGTGAAAATGGAAGTGGCGGTGTCGCTAATGGTGGTGCACTCAACAATGCGTTGGGAGTCATGTTACTTTCCAAAACGACGATCAATCACAACTTCGCCCTCGGCGGTGCCACCGGCACTGGGATTGGCGGTGGTCTTTACAACCTAGCGATCGTTAAAGCAGATCGGAATACAATCCGAAGGATCGTTGGGAACGTGGCTTCCACGAGTAACAACGATGTATTTGGGACGATCGACGTGCATTCAGGGAAATAGAAAAGTTGGGGACAGGCCAATCAACAAGTGAGCAGATGCTAGCGATGAAATTAGACGGGAACATAGCCTGTCCCCATTCGTCTCCCTCATTCGTCTCACTCGGCCCGCATTCTGGCGAAAGCGGCTACGGTACGAACCGAGTAGGCCGGACCCAGGAGCGAAGCGACGCAGTTCCGGCAAGGGCAAACCTGGCCGGTAACGCAGAGACCGGTAACGCAGAGACCGGCGGCTAGCGCCGATCCGCTCGCGGGGATCGGGGTGACGCCCGGATGTACGCCCCTTTTGGGTTTGATGGGGCACGCAGGTGAAGTGAATCAGAAGCATGGTGCTTTGGAAAATTCACGTTTCACTGCTAGGCTTGGGCCCCTCGATGACCAGGAGGCAGCATGCACCTTGGCGGTGATGTCCCGAAGGATCCGAGTCGTTCGTGCCAAATATCTTTCACGACCCAGGATTTGTGAATATGAACCTTCCAGCGTTAACGCGTGATCAGGTCCGCGAAGTTGATCGAATCGCGATCGAACAATATGGCATCCCCGGTGTCGTTTTAATGGAGAACGCCGGGATAGGAGCGACAGCAGTCATCGATGGGGTCGCACCCAACGGGACGATTGCAATCCTCTGCGGAGGCGGCAACAACGGCGGAGACGGCTATGTCATCGCGCGACATCTGGACATTCTCGGTCACGTGGTGCGAATCATCGCACTGACCGCGCCGGAAGATTTGAAAGGAGATGCAAAGACCAACGCGTTGATCGCCCAAAAGACTGGCCTCGACATTGTGATCGGCAAAGATGGGAACACCATCCGAAAGGCGCTGCTGACCGCGAGCACGATTGTCGACGGCATGCTGGGAACCGGTTCTGCCGGACCGCCCCGTGGTCTCTACGCCGAAGCAGTCGACGCCAGCAACAATTCGGACGCACTGCGCGTCGCGCTCGATATTCCTACCGGCCTCGATTGTGATACCGGTGAAGCATCCGAACTAACCTTCCTGGCCGACCATACGACAACCTTCGTTGCTGAGAAGGTCGGTTTCACCAATACGACTGCGTTCCCTGTGATCGGTAGAGTCCACGTCGTGCCGATCGGTGTTCCCAACCAACTGCTCAGCCGATTTGGTGATGACTCAAGGTGATCAAACCGGCGATTGAAAGCTGATTGTCTGCACGTACGAAAGCGGACTTTGATCAAAGTCCGCTTTCCAACAAAACTCAATCAGCGAGTTGAAACTCGCTAGTGCAAACGATCACAAACAGGCGAAATACCACGAAAGACGTGGTTCGCTACGGCAAACGCGATTGCCGAACGACTGGAAATTCTCCCGTCAGCCCCTCCTTCATAAAGGCAACGACATCGGTCTTTTCCTGATCGGTTAACTCCAACTTTTTCATCTTGTCGCTCAAGGTCGGATTCGCGTGTCCGCCCTTGTCGTACCAATCGACCACTTCCTCGAGTGTCTTTTGACTACCGTCATGCATGTAAGGTGCTGAGTAGACGATATTGCGGAGTGTTGGAGTTTTGAAACCGCCGCGGTCCTTGTCAGTCTTGGTAACATCGTGCCGTCCCAGGTCAGGCTTCGCAACTTCCATCCCAACACCCAGGTTGTGGTACTGTTCGTCGGTGAAGTTGGCCCCGGCGTGACAAGCGGTGCAATTTGCTTTCCCTGCGAACAAGACCATTCCACGCTGTGCCGATTCGCTCATCGGGTGCGTTTTGGTCGCGTCGGTCAAGGCTTGGTAAC
>JAQWPZ010000188.1 GCA_029245125.1 Rubripirellula sp. | reverse complement strand
CGATGAAGATCAAAGAGCGTGGCGTTCAACTGGTCGGTGCGAATGAACGAGTCGCCAACGGCCGCCGAACGGCAAGTGGTCGTGTCAACAAAGCGAGCCAAGCGTTCTGCCAAGACTTCACCAAGCAATTCCCTGAGATCGCCAAAAAAGTTCGCATCTACGCCGAACTACGACAGCTGATCGACGTGGCAATTGCTGCCGCTTACATCCAAGAGCAGGACTTCTACGGTCAAGCCGAATGGAACATGCCCCTGTTGATGGATGAGAGCAAGTTCTCGATCGAAACTTACAACGCTCCCGATCAAGTCGAAACGGCTGTCAATGCGATCTGGCGTGGCAACAACTTGATGACGCCACTTGGAGGCGGTGTTCAAATGAAGCCCCGCACGGCGTTCAACAAAGATCACTTGGTCATCGACCAGGGCGAGAACAATCAAGCCAAGCAAAGTGCCGGCCCCTCGAATTTGGCAGATGGCCAGTGGTGGTGGGACTGATCTCCACGCCAAACTGGTCCTAACGAAATAACATCGATCTGCGACCTGTCATTCAAACCCTGTTATCATGCGTGAGCTTGTCTCATCCACGATTTCAGGGTTTTTTTGTTGGTACCTTTGATTGTTGTGCAGGATCAGCACCAAGCGTGCCCTTACCTCGACAAGACAACAGCGCGGATGCCGCTGCAGTTGCCCGCCGGTGAGGTCTTGCCGGAGACGACCGATCAACTTCTAGAAATGGGCTACCGCCGTAGCGGCGAGTTTCTTTACCGCACGCAATGCCCCGCCTGCGACCAGTGCAGACCGACCCGGGTCGACGTCAATCGATTTCGCTGCACCCGCTCGTTGAAGCGGGTACTCCAACGAGGCCACCGCGATCTGCGGATTGAACTGGGCCAGCCTCAATTCGATCAACGGCGGGTCGACATGTTCAACCAGCACCGACGCGGCCGCGCCCTAGCGCAAAATGATGAACCAGTCGACGCGGAAGCCTATCGCTCGTTTCTGGTGAATTCATGCTGCCTGTCCGCAGAATTCGCGATTTACCGCGGTGACAACCTGATCGCTGTCTCTATCTTTGATATCGGCAGAACCAGCAGCTCCGCCGTTTACACCTACTTTGATCCAGCGGAGGGGCGGTACAGCTTGGGAACCCTCGCCGTCTTGGAACAAATTCAGTGGTGTCGCCAGACAGGACGGCAGTGGATCTACCTCGGGATGTACGTGGCTGCTAATTCGCACCTCAACTACAAGGCTCGCTTCACACCCCAGCAACGGCTCGAACAGGGTCGCTGGACGAATTACGAAGACTCTCCACATCCATCCCAATAAATCCACATTCATGCTGACAAGCTACGACAAAAGCCCGCTGGGTGGAGCTGAGACCTTTCAAGCGAGCAAGAAAGGCTGAGACGCAGTAAAAGATCGGGCCGCCAGTAAAAGATCGGGCCGCCGGTAAAAGATCGGGCAACAGCCAAGCCAGGTGAGGCTCAATCGTATCCGGCGTCCGTTTACGGTCGAGGCCGTCACCAGCGACAAGCGAGCGTCTACGTCTGCCGACCTCAACAAAACTCAACGACTGGTCTTGGGTGTAGCATTTTTGAACCACCAAACTGCTGCAAAATGCCTCAATCTCGCGGGCCAAACCCACTGAACCACGGCAAATCGCCGAATCTTCTCGCTGGAACACCGTTTGCATTACCGTGGAAGCAGGACGATACTCATGAGACAACTTTTAAGATGACTTTCCAACGGAGGGGATGGCGATCAGTCCGATCCCGCACGGATTGACCATGCTTTCACTCCACCGGCTCTCTTCGTGTGGCGAGAAAAGCGGCGTCGATACGTCGCGAACTTGCCACCGCGAAAAGCTGTTTGACGGCTCGATGGTACACGCCAACCGACAGGAAACCTTCCATGCGAATCAACGTACGATCCTTGCTGCTAGGATGCACGCTTTGCTTGTGCACCGCTGGAATACCACCAGCCGTTGGACAGGAAATTGCATCTCACCTGGCGGGCGGCGAATTTGGCTTAGCTGTTCAAACGGTCCAGCACTTGCCGGCCACGGATCGGGATTCTGTATTGGCTCAAATCGCCACCGCTCAAAGCAACAGCGGCGAGTTGACGGCGGCCGGTAATACCATCGACAGCATCCAAAATTCAGCGTACCGCGACGGGGCGATCGATAGTGTCGGTGGCAACGGCGGTGGTTCGTTCGCCGATTTCCAATCGCTGATGGATTTGATTCAGACCACCGTGGTCCCCGATACCTGGGAAGCTCTGGGGGGCCCCAGCACGATGGCTCCTTATCCGCAAGGCGTCTACGTGGATGCCGAGGGTACAGTCCGGGAGTGCGAGACGATTGCCTCAAGCGACGCCGTCGCCGACCTGAAGTCACTGCTGCGGAAGGAAATCGCCGCCGAACCGACTGCAGCGGCTTGGCGTGATCCGTCAACCATGCGGTGCATCTCGTTGAAGCGTTTGATGAACGAGTGGACGCGTTGCCGTGTTCAAGGCGTGCCTCTTTCAGAAGCAATGACGCACCTGGGCGGATTGTCCCGCGTGCAATACATCTTTCGTGAAGGCAACGACATCATCCTGGCTGGCCCCGTCGGTGGCATTGAATCTCGCGACGGTTGGTTTCGTGATCGTGAGAGTGGATTGAATCCGTTGCGTCTCGATTTTTTCGTCACCACACTCGCTGCGGCGATGCAGCGTCAGCCATTCGGTTGCACGATCGATCCGACCACCGAAGGCTTGCAGCGAGCTGCAAAAGTAGCCCAGGGTGTCCAGTCCGATCGAATCCCGATCGGAAAAGCAGCTGATCAGTTGATCGAAGGCTTGGGGATGCAACGTGTCGAAGTATTCGGCACAGCAGGCGACACGGCGATCGGCTATTTGATGGTCGAGGCTGACCGGCACATGAAACAACTTGCGCTCGGGATCGAACCGATGCCTCGTGGAGCGAAAAGCTACATGGACGTCATCGATGACACCATCGCGATGGGGGCCCCAAGCGAATTGCTGTTGCGACTCTGGTTCACCTCAGCACCCCGCGCAGTGCGGGCTGACGAAGACCGAACCGTATTCGAATTGGCCGGTCAGCCGATTCGTCTCAGCGGTCAAAATGAAAGAGCGTTGGCTAGCGGCCAACGCGGCCACGTCACACGCGACCCGAGAAGCGAAACCTTCGTCGCGAACTTCAACGAAAACTGGCACGCCATCCGGGCGAAGTATCCAATCTACGCCTCCTTAGAATCGGTCTACCGAGCCGCGTCTGTCTCCCAGTTGCTGCACCGATTCGCCGACGACGAGACACAACGAGCACTGCTGCAATCACTTGCCGCTTCGCCGACCAACTCGTCTTATGTCATGCCGACACCTCGGCAAGTCATGTCAATCGCCAAGCTGCATACGGTTCGCCACCAACGCAAGATCTACAACGTGCTAATGGCGAGCGGTGGCGTTGCCGTTGATCCCGCTCAAACACTGGTTAGCGTGAACGACTATCCGACACTTTCCAGTCTCACCAAACCTTCGGCGAAGCAGCCGGTGCTGCAGCAACGCTGGTGGTGGAACGTCAAGAAGTGATCCAAATCCAGCCGAATGGCACTGTCGGCGGCATCCCTGTTGAACCGGGGTCCCCAGCGTTGAATCGGGATCCCCTGCGTTGAATCGGGGTCGCTCGCCCTGCTGCTGGCTAGTTCGCGTGAGCGAGCCAGCAGATTGACGAAACGGCTGTCGGGGAATCACCCTTCGAACCATTTCGTCCCGAGTTCCTATCACATCCTTGTGACGGAATCTCCCCAGCGGAATGTGTCGGCCCGCCTGATTACCACCGCAGCCCGAATCGCTCGCCGCCGGTATCTTGATTGTTGCCACCTTTCAATGGCCCGGTGTGCGTCGACTTGATGGCGGGTTCACGAGGTGGTTCGTCCGCCTCGGCCTCCTCGGCCGATTTCGCCGCTGGATCAACAGGTGGTTGCTGGACGGCTTTGATAGACAGCCCAATCTTTTGCGAGTCCCGGTCGAAGGACAGAACTTTGACCTCGACCTCCTCTCCCTCAGTGACGAATGCGTCGACTCGGGAGACACGATGGTGAGCCAGTTCGCTGATGTGAACGAGCCCTTCCACGCCAGGTGCGAGTTTGACGAAACAGCCGAAATTGGCGGTTCGAGTCACCATGCCGCGGTGCGTACTGCCGGCACCGAAATCTTGCTCTGCCGTATCCCACGGGTTTTCGAGCAGATCGCGATAGGACAGTGAAATTTTGCCAGTCTCTTTATCGACCCGATCGACTTTGACTTTTACCTGCTGGCCTTCTTCCAGGACTTCGCTCGGATGCTTGACTCGATCCCAACTTAACTTGCTGATGTGGATCAGTCCGTCCAAACCTCCCAGATCGACAAACGCACCAAAGTCCTTGATGCTTCGGACGATACCATCCATGAGGTCGCCGACCTCCATCTTTTCCAATTGTTCTTTACGTTTCTCTTCGCGTTCCCGCTCCACCACAGCTCGGCGACTGAGCACCAAGTTGCCGCGTCGTTGATTCGCCTCGGTCACCACGCAAAGTAATTTCTGCCCGTCAAATTCACTGGTATCTTCAACGCGATATTCGCTGATTTGGCTGATTGGGATAAAGCCTTTCACGCCGCCAACCTTGCACTCCAAGCCCCCGGAGTTGTTACCGGTGACGGTCACTTCCACAACGGCTCCCTCTTCCATGTCTTCCCAATCGCTGGCATCAACTGCTTCGCCCGGCAGTCCCAGCGCATACAGGCCGTCTTCGCCGCTGATGCCGCGGATGATCACCTCGACGGACGATCCGATCACCGGCTCTTCTTTGAAGTGCACAAATGGGACCACCCCTTCATCGGGTCCACCCAAGGAAACAAAGACGCTGTCCTCGTGAATTTTCAGGACCTGAGCATGCACACGAGCTCCCTCTTCCAAAGGCTCGGCGCGCTCGGCCATCCCAGCGGCACCCGAGAGCATCGCATCGAGGTCGGTCATCGACAACTCAGCGTCTAGCTCAGCTTGCAGATCATCCGACAGCGCTTGTCGCGTGCTGGGGATCGCAACTTTGGCAGGCAGACGCTTGTTCGGGGCAACGACCTTGGGTTTGGCTTTCCGGTCGTCCAACGAGTCCGCAGCTTTGTCACGCGGCGGCTTATTCTTCTTTGTTTGCGGCTTGCCCGGCTTGCTCAAGGCCGCCGCATCGACAGTCGGCGATGCCGGCTTGGTGACTCCCAGCCCACGAGCCGCCAGAGGTCCGCTGCCGCGCACGAGCTTGCCCAACGGCCCGGTTGCCGTGGCAGATGTTTCTGTTTCGGCATTTGCCGCCGGCGGACTAGTCACCTCACTGCCTGAAGCTACCGGGGCAGCTGCGGCTGGGGTGGCATCTGCAGGGACCGCTGGCGAATCTGCCTTGGTCACTGCTGGAGTCTGGCTCGCCGGGGCCTGGTTATCCGGGGCCTGGCTGCCCGGGTTTTGGCTGTCCGGGGTTTGACTGTCCGGGGTTTGACTGTCCGGGGTCTGGCTATCAGGGGTCTCGCCGGTGCTCATCAAAATCGACTGCGAAAAGAGTGGTTGCGGAGGGCAGGGGACTGCCCACTAATGGGCTACAGTCTAGCAATCGTGGGCTCTCATCGGTAGGCTTCGCAGCGGTCCCGATTCCACACCGAAATGTAGGAGCTTACCGTGCCCCAGTTGGATGCTTTTGCCGCAGAAAAGCTCAATTCGCTTCCAGAAGCCTTGTTGCGACTCATTCAACAGGCTCCACTGCCCGATTTGGACGACGGCCCAGGTGATCCCACCCTGGTTCCGCAAATCGCCAACCTCAAGCCCAGCGACTTCGGCACACTATCGCTGGGGCAGCAGGCGTTGTTCCTGGGTGGATTGTGGCTGCTGGTCGGTGAACTCGATCAGAGCCACTCGATTAGCCAAAGTATCGAATCGCCAGAAGGCAGTTTTTGGCATGGCATCATGCACCGCCGCGAAGGCGATTTTGGCAACGCAAAATACTGGTTCCGCCGCGTCGGACCGCATCCCGTTTTCGACGACTTGCCCGAACTTACCAATCAAGATTACGACGATCCATTCAACTTTGTCGACCAATGCAGCCAAGCGGTACGCAAGTCATCGAGTCGCCGCGAGGATTGCCGACGAGCCCAATGGGTCGAATGGCAACGGCTCATGGTGCACTGCCTCGGTTAAACGGCCTCGGTTGAAGTGGCACGGTTGAAGTGGCACTGAGCGTGCTGATACGGGGGGATCGTTCACTCAACGCCGATCGCTCGAACGCAAAATCGCCTGCTCTTTCTGCAAGCCATTAACCGTTGAACACTTTTAAGCAGGGTGGGTTAAGCCATCGTTTCAGGCGTTCGATTTCGGACCTTTGCTGGCGGGCCGATTGGCCTGACTGGCTCGTGATCACCAACACGGTATCGGCTGGTGATGCCTGCTCCAGTGCCCACTCAACGGCTCGTTTTTGATTGGCCACTAATCGAAAAGCGGCACACTTGGTGACGCCATCAAGCAAGTAATGCGAATCATTCAAGAATGCCGACTGGGCTTCTTTTCGCGAGGTGACAACGGAATGGTCGGCAAAACGCTCCATGATCGATCCATAGCGAGCCAAGGATTCGACCGGGGTTTCCTGGTCAATCGCCAACACACACCACAATCGTCCATTTGACTTCATCGAACGGCAAGTTTGCAAACTCGCCAGAACACGATCGGGTGAGCCGCCTGCATCCACGACCACCGTGGCTCGATCATACTCGCTCAAACGCTGACCCCGGCCAGGAATTTCTCGCAACGAGCCCAAGCGTTCGGCGATCGATTCAATCGGCAACGCAATCAGCAGACCGACGGTTGCCGCCGCTGCGTGATTGGCAGCCATGGCATCTCCGCAAAGTGCTGTTTCCATGACCGCGGTCGTGTTTTGGTGCGTCAGCAGCAGGGTGCTCATGCCGCCTGCGTGTTCAATCACATTGACCGCGACGTCACCAATTGTCCCAACACCGTAGGTCAGCACATGACAGTCGTGCTCATGAATAATTTGACAAGCCCGTTTGTCATCGCTTGGTGCAATCACAACCCCATCGGCAGTGACTCGCTCAATTAAACATTGCAATCCCAGTGGACCAAAATCACCACTCCGCGAGGCTGACCCCGTGACAATCAAGATGTCGAATTGCATCGAATCGTAATGACCGTGCCGAGCTTGTTCCTCGCTAACCTCGACAATCGCCGCATGGCTTCCCGCATCAGCAGACTCTGACAAATGCTCGACCAATCGAACCCCGGTCGCCAGCGCATCATCGTCAGTCGTTTGTACGACACCGTCACTGCCCCCAAGATCACAAACGTACGAAGTACGGATCCCCGAGGCTCTCAGCAAGGACGCAATCAGCAAGGTGGTACTTGTTTTTCCAGCGGCCCCCATCACACCAACCGTCAGCAGCTTGCGGTCTGGGTGTCCGAGCTGTCGTGAACGGATCTCGGCCAAAGCCAACTCAACGTCGCCAACCACACATTGCGGCAACGGGCAGGGCAACAACTGTTCGGTCAAAATCCCCGCTGCACCCCTCGCCATCGCGTCGGCAACTAACCGGCTCGGGCAATCTTCGCCGATCCGATAGACGACCAACTCACCGGCCGAAGCAGTTGCCGCTGATTCGGCAATCTCGCCCACGAGAATATCGGAGTCGCCAGCAAATTCTGCTGCAGGAAATAACTCGCTTAAAGAAATTTCCTCATCGCTTGTCACTGAAGCCGCGGGCAGCGGATCGTGATGAGTCTTGGGAAAAGTGGACAGCGACTCAAAAGTTTGCGACTCAAAAGATTGCGAACAATCAAATCCATGACGCATGATAGCCTCCTTGCTCATCACTCCGGACAGATGCTTGACGCATCCATGTTTCACGGTGGTTCCACCACCGCCGATCTGGCATCCCATGCCCGACCACTCGAAGATTGTTCCCATCTGAACCGAATGGTCAAGAGGAAACTTCAAAACAGAGACTCGCTGCACGCTCCCAAACTCGACAACCGGGCTTAGCCAAATGGGCAACCAAACAGCACAAACCCCCAAAACTGTCGGCCCCGAGCGGGCGGAAACTGGCCTGGCCCCAATCTCCGCCAATCTTCCGGGCCGACTCCGTCTTGGCCTGGCCCCATCCTAGTTTCTGGCCGCAACCTGGTTTTTGGCCTGGCCCCAACCTGCATTTGGCCTGGCCCCAACCTGGCATTTGGCCTGGCCCCAACCTGCATTTCCGGGCCGACTCCGTCTTGGCCTGGCCCCAACCTGCCAACCTGCCAACCTGCCCAACCTGCGCTGGCCCCGAACTGGCTGGCAAAATTGCTTGCTGGGAGACTCTAAAACGGCAAACCGCTGCACCAAGAAACGGTTTCACGTGCGAGTGCCCCGCCGTGGACACTCTTTATTTTCGTTTGATAGCAATCCCAGCGTCCCTCATCAGAAACTGCAAATCTTGCCAAGCCGCCTTCTTGGCAGCAGGATTTCGCAGCAAATAAGCAGGGTGATAAGTCACTAAAACTTTGCTGTCATGATAACGGTGCAACGAGCCCCTCAGCCGTCCGACCGACAAGCGGCTTTGCAGCAATTCCTGAGCACTAACGGCCCCCAAGCAAACGATGTATTCAGGTCGAAGAACCTGCAATTGAGCCTGATAATAGGGCCGACAGTTGACTAATTCCTCAGGTTCGGGATTCCGATTTTCCGGCGGCCGACATTTCACCGTATTAAAAATGTAGATGTCTTCGCGGCGCAACGTACAGGCTTCGATCATTTTGGTCAGCAGTTCGCCAGCCCGTCCGACGAAGGGGCGTCCCGATAGATCCTCATCCTGACCAGGCCCCTCGCCAAAGAAAACAATGCGTGGCTGGGCAGGTCCTTCCCCGAAAACCGTGCGTGTCCGGCAGGAAGCAAGCTGCTCGCAGCGTTCACACTCTGAAACCGCCAACGCCAACTCATCCAACTTTGCTTGCCGCTGCGGCGGCGACAACGGTTCCCCGGGATAGGGCTCGCGCGAGACGGCAACAGCAGCGACCGGGTCGAGTCGAGTGGCGGGACGATTCGAAGCGGGACGGTTTGCCGTCGCCCCCGATCCAGCAGCGGGATTCGCAGCAGCGGGATTCGCAGCAGCGGGTGAAATGGGGGCGATTGCCGCAGGTTGCCCCACAGGCTCTGCTTGCTTCGTCGCGACCGATGGTCCGACCGTCGGCTGACCGCCGGTTTGCGTAACCGCAGGCTGAGGCGTAACCGCAGGCTGAGGCGTAGAAGTCTCTTCTTCGCCCCCCAAATCGAATTCAAGCTTTAACATGGCGACCGACTCGGGCCGATTGGCGGGCAACCAGCGGACCCCGATTCGCTGCAAGTGAGCCGCCAGCGCGGCCGCCTCCTCGCGGATCTCTTTCGCGTTCAAGTCTTGTGCAGATTCCATTTTCGTCCTGTCTTCGCCCCGTCTCATGCGTCGGTGAAGGTACCGTCTCATGCGTCGGTGAAGGTACCGTCTCATGCGTCGGTGAAGGTACCGTCTCATGCGTCGGTGAAGGTACCGTCTCATGCGTCGGTGAATGTACCAGAAAAGCGTTGGCGAGCGAGATTACCACTGCTCTGGGAAGCTCCCACAATCCAGCGGCCAGCCATTCCATGACCAGCAATTGGGCGGCCAAGAATCTGGGAGCCAGCAATCTGGCAGTCGCCGCCGTTTCTACCCGACGCCCTGATCAAGAATCATTGGAATCATTTGGCGACAATTGAAAAGCGGGGTCTGACAGATTCGCGATACAAACACTATGTTGACCGAGCTGAAACCCTCTTTTTTCCTCGCTTTTGACAAGACCGATGCCAGTTCCTCATGTTGCAATCGTCGGTCGACCGAACGTTGGCAAAAGCAGTATTTTCAATTGGCTGGCCCGCCGCCGACTGGCGATCGTTGATGATTATGCAGGTGTCACCCGCGACCGCATGACCACGCTGATCGAGTCCGATGATCGCTATTTTGAATTGATCGACACCGGCGGTATGGGAATCGAGGACGAGGACGACCTGACCGCCGACGTCCGCCGCCAAATCGAACTGGCCATCAATTCCGCCGATCTCGTGTTGCTGGTCGTTGATGTCCAAACGGGATTGATGCCACTGGACGAAGAAGTTGTTGAACGGTTACGAGGCCTGAAACGGCCGGTGATTCTGGTTGCCAACAAAGCCGACCAACCTCACTTTGATACCCAAGCCGAGGAATTCCACAAGCTCGGGTGCGAGCAGCTGATCTGTGTCAGCACGACACAGAATCGGAATCGTGATGCGTTGATCAGTTTGATTGCCGATCATTTGCCCGATAAGGATGAAGAGACGGTGGAGACACCGCAAATGAAACTGACGATCGTGGGACGCCGCAACGTCGGCAAAAGCACGTTCGTCAATACGCTCGCCGAAACCGAGCGAATGATCGTCAGCGAAGTCCCCGGCACGACGCGAGACAGCGTCGACGT
>JAQWPZ010000175.1 GCA_029245125.1 Rubripirellula sp. | reverse complement strand
TTGGGTAGACGTGAGGACGATTGCGACAGATGAAATGGATGATTTGCAGGAGCGATTGGCGGATGTCTTGGGGCAGGTTGGAACTGAGTCGGGCGAATGATTGAACGGCTCGCAAGTCGACACGTCGTGCTGATGGGAATTGGCCACACCAATGCGCACGTGTTGCGGATGTGGAGGATGAATGCGCCGCCTGATTCTGATTTGACTTGTTTGTCCAATTACTCCTACGCGACTTACTCGGGGATGCTTCCGGCAAGGTTGGCCGGTCAGGTAAGCCCAGCCCAGATGGAGATCAATCTGCCGGCCTTGTGCGGAGCATCGGGAGCACGCTTGATTACTGATCCCGTGACCGGGATCGATCACGCGGCACGCGAAATTCAGTTTGCCAGTCGCCCAGCTGTCCCATTCGACGTGCTTTCGATCGGGATTGGTTCTGTCGCTTCAATGAATACGATTGAGGGGAAGAGCGATTCGTTGGTTCCGATCAAACCGATGCAGTCGTTCGTTCAGCGTGTGAATGCCGCAGTGGTTCGCGGTCAGCAGCGACGGTCGGCTGGGCCATTGTCGATCGTGGTTATTGGAAGCGGAGTCGCGGGCGTTGAAATTACCTCTTGTTTGCCAGGCTTTTTAGCGCCGCTGCAGGTCGGTGAGTACCAATTGACTGTGGTGACCAGAAGTGAGCAAATTGTTTCGGATGTCCAGGACCGAACGCGGCAAGAAATTCTGAAGACATGGCAGAAACGAAAGGTTCAGGTCGTGACGGGGTGTGCCGTCAAACGTTTGCGTGAGACTGTGATCGAACTCGACAATGGCGATACACTCGACGCCGATGTTGTTGTTTGGGCGACCGGTGCTGCACCGCCACCCCTGTTGGCGAACTTAGGGCTGGACTTGGACGAGCGTGGTTTTCTGGCGACGAACCATCACCTTGAATCGACTAACCGCCGCAACGTCTTTGCCGTTGGGGATACCGGAACGATCCAAGGCGAAGCATTGCCAAAGGCGGGGGTCTATGCCGTCCGGCAAGGTCCGGTTTTGTGGGACAATATTCGACTCGCTTTGGATGACCGCAAACTAAAAACCTATACGCCTCAGCATGGGTTTTTGAAATTGATCAATCTTGGTGATGGTCGAGCGGTGGGCCAATGGAAAGGTGTTTCGTTTGCTGGACGCTGGGTCATGCGGCTCAAGAACCGGATCGATCTCGGTTTTATGGAGAAGTTCATGGTCACGCCAATGGCGTCCGGATCGGGGGATGATGGAAACGAAATGCAGTGCCGGGGCTGCGGTTGCAAATTGGGGGCGGCTTCACTGCGGGATGCGCTCGCGCTGTCTGCCGAGGTAGAGGCGGAGGATGCGGTCCCAATCGGTGGTGACATTGGGAGTGGGGAATTAATCGCGTCGACCGATTTCTTTTCGGCACCGCTGAGTGATGCTTTCACCGTTGGGCGGATCGCTGCGTTGCATTCGGCGAGTGACATCGTCGCGAGTGGTGCTCGGGTTACCGAAGCACTCGCGAACCTAGTCATCCCCGCTGGGCACCCACGGGCACAGCAGCGGTTTGTGGCCGATTTATTGGCGGGTGCCAAGTCCGAGTTTTCCGCGTGGAATGCACCAATTGTTGGGGGGCATACCATCGTCGGGCCGCGCACCGAGGTTGGATTTACCGTGATCGGTCAGCGGATTGGTGCTGAATTGCTACGCAAGTCCAACATGGTGGTGGGAGATCAATTGCTGCTTACCAAACCGCTCGGGATTGGCGTTCTATTGGCCGCGGAGATGCGAAACCTATGCCCCGCCCGAGCTTACGAGCAATTGCTCGAAGCGATGCTATTGCCGCAACACAAAATTGCGGAAATCGCAATTGAATTGGGGACCAGAGCGGCGACGGATGTGACTGGGTTTGGCTTGATTGGCCACCTGATTGAAATGGCGGATGCCAGCCTTGTCACGGCGGAGGTGAAGTTGGATCAAGTCGAGTTTTTACCGTCATCGGTTGAACTGGCTGCCGCTGGGATCGAAAGTAGTCTGTTGCCCGATAACTTGGCGGCGGAACAGTTCGTGGAAACGGAGGGGGCAATTCGTGACCGGGCCGAATTTCGATTGTTATTTGATCCGCAGACCTGTGGTGGGCTGTTGCTGGCGATGAACGAGCAGCAGGTCGAACCCTTCCAGCAGCGTCTGAAGGAGGCGGGGATTGAATCCGCGGCTCACATTGGCGAAGTCACGCCACGACGGAAAAAGAGCGTGTGGGTCCGGTAGTTTTCGCTGCTAGGTTTCTCTCCAATGTAAGCATTCGGCCGAAAGCATCGCGGAGCCAGCTTGGGCGGATTTGGCATTGTTCCGTGTGACGGCTGTCGCTCAAAATTCGGTTGACCGTCACCGCCCATCGAGGCTCTTGGCACCAGTGGGGTTTCGAGACGAGTTGTCGGATCGTAAAGTCCGTTTAAAGTAACACGCAAAGCACCAGCGGAACTTGGTCGATACGCGACTGCGGCGGATCTGTCTTGAAGCAGTCGCTGGGGCAATTGCTCGGCTCTCATCTGAATCGGGTTCCGCAAATGTGGAGCACCGTTGGCCGGATGAAGGTGCTGACGACCCATGTTTCATTGAAAGTTCCCGTTTTGCTAACCGCGTCTATCTTGATGAGTGCCACTGTCTTGATGAGTACTTTTGCGTCGTTGGCTGCACCGAATTTTTCGAAAACTGTCCGGGAGGAATGCGAATGAGTATCACGCCGCCGTTACCGATGCTGGTCACGGGAATCGCTGGCGTACCGGGCTACAACGCCTTTCACCATTTTCGTCGGCTTTATGGTGATTCGGTGATCGGGATTCGACAGTCATCGATGTGGCCGCTGCATGGAGACGGCATCGTTGCTTGCGATGTCGAAGATCAACAAGCAATTGAACGGCTTTGGGATCAGTACCGCTTCGGCAGCCTATTGAATTGTTCGGGTACCTGCCGGCTAAAATCTTGTGAACTTGATCCGGCTATGGCGCATCGAGTGAATGTTGTTGGCACCGAGAACGTGATGCGGGCGGCGGCTCGGCATTCAGCTCGCGTGATTCACCTGTCGATTGATTTAGTTTTCGCCGGTCGCGAGCACGGCGCTTACCTTGAAGCCGAAACACCGGACCCTGTCACGGTGTACGGAGCCAAGATGGTCGAAGCTGAACAGTTGGTGGCCGAGTTACACCCCGAGGCGTGTGTCTTGCGGATCTCGTTGCCGATGGGAATCAGTTTCAACGGGCATGCGGGTGCGATCGATTGGATCGCCTCGCGTTTCAAGCAAGGAAAGCCGGCTACGCTCTACTTTGACGAGGTGCGGACACCTAAATATACCGATTGCATGAATCGGCTTTATGAGCGGTTGTTCGTCGAGCCGATTCGCGGCCTTTATCACGCCGGTGGACCGCGGCAGTTGAGTCTTTATGAGATTGCGCAGATCGTGAACGTGGTGGGTGGTTACGATCCGAATCTTTTAATGGGCTGTCCACGAGCGGATGCCGGGCCGGTTCCACCACGGGCCGGAAATGTGACTTTGAACTCTGATAAGTTGGCGACGGCGCTCGGTCGTCATCCATTTGATCCGTGGCCCTATCATGAGGAGCTTGTTCCTCAAGATCGCGAGTGGCACCTGCACGCGGAACGGATGGATGGCTCGTCAGATCATGTCCACCGCTGGCTGTACCAAAACCCTGCGGCACCGGGAATCGTGCCACCAAGTCGCAATCAACTTTGGGGGAATGCGAGATTTGGTCACCATGCTTAGCGTTTCAGGCAGAATCAGCGTTTTGCCGCGGATTGAGACTGCAATCCGGTAAACTAACGCTTTCTAGCAGCGGTTGATTCGACGATTCTTGTTCGCCGATTGGTAAAGCATGTGTTGGCGGTATCTTACGCCCACCTCGTCTTGACATGCTGTTTTCTATCCCCGGGGCAGAGTGACTATATTTAGTATCCAACTGGCTCCCACACCCGTCCCCCAGAGAGCGTTTGCCCATCATGCGTTGTTTGCTTTCGTTGCTTGTTGTTGCGTTTGTTTGTCCACTATTTTCTCATGAGCTGTTTGCTCATGAAACAGGGGAGCATGGTGAACATGAGCATGGTGAGAAAACCAAAACGGCTCGCGGCATCGTGTTTGAGGATAAAAACGGTGACCAAAAACGCGATGAGATGGAGCCTGGGATAGCGGGAATTCGTGTCAGTAACGGGTTGCAGATCGTCACGACGGATCAACAAGGGCGTTATGAGTTACCGGTCGATGACGATGAAATTATTTTTGTCGTCAAGCCGCGGAATTGGATGACGCCAGTCGGGACAGACCAGTTGCCCCGTTTCTATTACATCCACAAGCCAGCTGGGTCACCAGCTAGTTTTCGTTTTCCAGGTGTGGATCCCACTGGGCCGCTACCCGAGTCAATTGATTTTCCGCTGTATCGCCACGAAGAGCCTGACACCTTCAAGGCGATTCTGTTCGGAGATCCACAGCCGCGGAACATCACTGAGGTCGAGTACATCGCTCATGATGTGGTTGAACAAATTATTGCGGCCGATGCTCATGGGGCATCGTTTGGTGTGACGCTGGGCGACATTGTTTTCGATGATCTTGACATGATGTCACCGCTGAACCAAGCGATCGCGCTAATCGGCATTCCCTGGTATAACGTGATTGGGAACCACGATCTGAATCTGGAGGCAAAGGACGACAGTCAGAGCGACGAAACTTTCGAACGCATCTATGGACCGTCCTACTACTCGTTCGATTATGGTCCGACGCACTTCATTGTGTTGGACAATGTGATGTGGTTCGGTCCTGATGGAAAGCAAAAAGGCCGCTACCAGGGCGAATTGGGTGAGCATCAGTTGAACTTTGTGCGCGAAGATTTGGCAGCGATCCCAGAAGACAAATTGGTCGTGTTGCTGATGCACATTCCGTTAACCGGTATGAAGGATCGTCAGCAGTTGTATCGTTTGATTGAGAACAGGCCGGCGACCGTTTCGCTGTCGGCTCACACGCACTACATGGAACACCGCCTGATCGGTTCCGAAGATGGTTGGCAGGGGGCCAAGCGTCATCATCACATTGTCAATGTGACCGTCTGTGGCAGTTGGTGGCGTGGCAAAAAAGATGAGCGTGGTATTCCACACGCGACGATGAGCGATGGTGGGCCTAACGGTTATTCAATCATGACGTTTGACGGCAACCGCTATCGCCTGGAGTTGCGGCCTGCCAGTCGACCCGCCGATTACCAAATGAATATTTACTCGCCAGAGATGGTCAAACGGGATGAACTTGGTGCGACCGTCGTTAGAGCGAACGTCTTCATCGGATCGGAAACGTCGAAAGTCGTGATGCGGGTGGGCGAGGGTGATTGGGCACCGATGGAACGGATCAATCTGCAGGATCCTGCGTATTTGGCGGAAAAAGGTCGCGAGGAAAAACTGACTCAACGCGATTGGTCTGACTTGCCAGGTGCTCACAAGACACCCCATATCTGGCGGGGAATGATGCCAACCAATGTTCCGCCCGGGTCCCACCAAATCGAGGTCAAAGCTCAGCACGCCGACGGTGTGATCAATCTTGGCCGGCGAATCATTCGAGTCGAATAACGACGGCCTCTTCGATGCTGATTAGCGATTGCGGACCAGTGAACGCTAATTTCGCTGCCGCCGTCTTACTGGGCAGGCCGTCCTCTTACTGGGCAGGCCGTCCTCTTGCTTGGCACTCAGTCTTCTTGCTTGGCCGCGGGAAACCGACGGAAAACGTTGATCGAGATGAAAATCGCCATCGCCAGCAGGACTGATCCAAACAGAAACGGAGCCCCGGGGATTTTCGTGGGTGCTGAATCGCCGATGAAGTAACTGAACAAGAGGGTGTTAAAAATGATCGGCGCGAAGACGTTGGTCAGGCTAGTCAAGGATGTCAACGCGCCTTGGATCTTACCTTGTTCCGTTTCATCAACACGGCTTGTTACCAAGCTTTGGATCGCTGGTCCGGCGATTCCACCAAGGGCACCGAAGCAAATGATCACTGGGATCATCCAGCCCTCCCTGGCCAAGCCGTAGCCGAGAAAAGCGAATGTTGAGATGACGGTGCCTGCAATGACCGCCTTTCGTTCACCGAATCGTTTGACGATCGGTCGTACCATCCCGCCTTGAACGATCACTGCTGTAATGCCAACCAGGCACAAGGCCCAGCCATTGACCGTCTGCGACCAACCGTAACGGTATCCGGTGTATAGCACCCAGACATTTTCCAGGCCTCTCTGGGCCAGCGACTTGCAGACAAATACGGCTGCTAAACCGGCCACCATCGGGTAGACCTGAAGTTGCCGCAGCGTTCCGAAGGGGTTGATGTGAGTCAGTTTGAACGGGCTGCGTTTTTCCGGCGGCAGTGATTCGGGGAGTACAAAATACCCGTACAGCCAATTCACCATCGCCAGTCCCGCCGCGACGAAGAATGGCAACCGCAAATTAATGCCGCCGAGCAGTCCGCCGAGCGCTGGACCGATGGTGAACCCCAGTCCGAACATCATGCCGACAAAACCAAAGTTTCGGGCTCGGGTTTCGTCCGTTGAGACATCCGCGATATAGGCATTCGCCGTTGTAAAGTTGGCCCCCATCATGCCCGCGAAAATTCGTCCCAGGAAAAGCCACCAGATATTCGGTGCCAAGCCTTGGATCAAAAAGTCGACGCCCAGCCCAAACAGCGAAATCAGAATCACCGGTCGCCGACCAAAGCGGTCCGAAAGTGCCCCCATGATCGGTGCAAACAAAAATTGCATCAGCGCGTACGAGGCGCCGATGACACCGACGTAGCGACCTGCACGCGAAAACGTCTGTTGTTCAACCGCGGCCGTTTCAGTCGAGTTCAGTTCCGCAGGCTGTTCGGCCGACCGTTCCGGGGTGACTGCCAAATCCGCCGTTTCGCTCCCAACGAACTCTTTCACCAGTTCAGGTAAGACGGGAACGATAATCCCAATCCCCAGAATATCGATAAAAAGAGTGACCAATATGAACGCAATGGCGGCCTGGCGGCGATTACCGGGAGCTTGCGTCATCAGGGAAATTCAAGTGGGTGGGGGTGTTGGAAGGTCGGCATTCTAGTGGGGAACTAAAAGTGGGGTAAGCATCCTGGCAAGATTTACTTTGGTAGAGGCTGCTGGCTGCTGGCTGCTGGGGCCGTTGATTTTCCCGTGAACCCCCGATTTTGCCATTTTGTGGGGGACGTTCGGTTTCGCAAGCTCGATTTCGGTGGGGACGAGATCGCCGGCAGAGTCGCCAAATGTGGACGGTTTCATCGGTTGAATCTGTCTTGCGACTTGAAGTTGAGAACCGCTATACCTGCCCAGGCAGTCTCGAGACCCGGCATGACCAGCAAAGGATGGTTGGAAATGACGCTTCAGCTTTCACAAATATCAGAAATAGTTGATGGCGAACTTGTCGGCGATCCCGACTTACTCGTCTATGGTGCGAATCCGCCTGAGGAGGCGCTCGCAAACGAGATCACCCTTCTTGATGATGCGAAGCAGACGCAATTGATCGTCGATTCGGACGCGCTTGCCGTCGTCACCAAAGAAACAGCCGATTTGCCAGGCGTTTCACAGGTCATTGTCTCGAATCCACATTCGGCATTCGCAAAGCTCGTCAGCTTCTTTCGGCCTCCGGTCGACAGCGAGGTGCCTGGGAGCGGCATTGATGCCACCGCAGAGATCGATCCGACGGCGACGGTTCATCCTACTGCGGTAATCGCCGCCGGCGTGAAGATCGGGCCGGGATGCCGGGTGATGCCAGGCGTCGTGGTCATGCCTCGCTGCGAAATTGGATCCGAATGTGTCTTGCACAGCGGTGTCACACTATATGAATACACCCGGCTTGGTGATCGAGTGGTGATCCATGCTGGTGCCGTTCTTGGCGCTTATGGATTCGGTTATCGGCAGCACGAGGGGCGGCACCTGCCAACTGCTCAGCTGGGGTTCGTTCATGTCGAGAGCGATGTCGAGATCGGTGCGACCACCACCATCGATCGCGGCACTTACGGATCGACTCGAATCGGTGAAGGAACAAAGATCGACAACCAGGTCATGATCGGTCACAACTGCCAGATCGGCCGCCACAATTTAATCTGCAGTCAGGTGGGAATCGCAGGTAGCTGCCGTACCGGTGACTACGTGGTGTTGGCTGGCCAAGTCGGCTTGAAGGATCACATCCATTTGGGCAACCAAACAATCGTCGGTGCACAGGCTGGTGTGATGGACGATTGCGAGGGCAATCAGGTGTTGCTTGGATCGCCTGCGACGAATCAGAGAGAGCAAATGCAAATCATGGCGGTCGAGCGAAGATTGCCTGAAATGCGGCGTGATTTGAAGAAATTGCAGCGTGAAGTCGATGCGCAACGGCAGCAGCTTGGAGAATTAGGAGAGGGGCGGCAGGCGGCATGACCGATCGCCGTGGATATCGGCCTCGTCCTGCTCATGTAATTATGGCCAAACATCGTGAAATCGATTCGCTGCCGCCGGTCGGTCTGCTTGCCGGATGGGGACGGTTCCCCGTTGAGGTGGCTCAGGCTTTGGTTCGTGACGGTCGGCATGTTTGTTGTATCGCCATCACGGGGCATGCCAGTACTGATTTGGAATCGATCTGTGATCATGTGACTTGGTCAGGAGTCGGCAAGCTCGGCGGGCATTTGCGATATTTTCGACGCAATGGCGTCGCTCAAGTGACGATGGCTGGAAAGCTATTCAAGGCTGATCTGCTTTATTCCGGGTCTCTTTGGCTAAGGCATTTGCCTGATTGGACCTGCATTCGCACACTCGGGCCATCGCTGCTCGGCCGCCATCGCGATGCCCGCGATGATAGCCTGCTGATGGCGGTTACCAACGCTTATCAAAACGCCGGCTTGGATGTTTGTCCGGCCACTGACTTTGCACCGGAGCTACTTGTGAACGAAGGACTGTTAACGGGTAAGTCGGTGAATGCTCGATTGCAGCACGACATCGATGCGGGGTGGCAAGTTGCCAAGCAGATGGGTGGCATGGACATCGGCCAATCCATCACGATCAAAGATGGGACCGTCATCGCGGTCGAAGCGATCGAGGGAACTGATTCCTGTATTGAACGAACCGTCGAGCTTTGCCAGCGGGGCGGATGGACCTTGGTAAAGGTTAGCAAGCCAAATCAGGATATGCGGTTTGATGTACCGACGATCGGTCCTCAGACGATTCAACGCGTGCGTGATGCTGGTGGCAAGGCGATTGTCATCGAAGCGGAAAAGACAATCGTCGTGAACCAAGCGGAAACACTCGCCGCAGCGAGTGAGGCAGGGATCACCGTTGTCGCGCTGCGTGGGATCGACCAGCCTGTCGCGAAAGCGGCCTAGAAGGCGTCCCGAAATGTCGAATCCAGCCGAATCAGCTGTTGCCCGTACCTACCCTCCCGCCAAGCTGAACCTGTTTCTGGAATTGCTTGATCGGCGAGAGGACGGCTATCACGAAATTGATACCGTGATGGTTCCGGTCAACTGGTGTGATGAGTTACGGATTCGCGCGACCGCCGAAGCAGGGATTCGTCTGCAGGTGGATTGGAGTCCTTCCCTCAGTGAAGTGGCCCGTCAGCTTCAGATTGATCCGGGCGGGGAGCTGGCCAAGAATTTGCTTCATCTTCCCACGGACGAATCCAATTTGGTTTATCGCGCTTTGGATCGGTTTCAGGATTGTTTTTCGGTTGGCGGTGGATTTGAGGTTCAGCTCTCAAAGCAGATTCCGGCAGGTGCCGGGATGGGGGGTGCCAGTAGCGACGCTGCATCGGCGTTGCGGTGCGCTGCGGTGCTACATCAGGTTCCACTGACAGATCCACAATTGCGTGAGCTGGCAGCCGAAATCGGCAGCGATGTGCCGTTTTTCATGGGGATTGATGGCTTGGAGCCCATTGCGGCCGCACGCGGAACAGGGCGTGGCGAGCACTTGAGGAGGCTCGATGTCGCTGATCCGGTGTCGGCGGTCGTGGTCTATCCGGCAATTAGCCTATCGACC
>JAQWPZ010000173.1 GCA_029245125.1 Rubripirellula sp. | reverse complement strand
CAGGGCGAGTCGCAACAGGGCCAGTCGCAACAGGGCGAGTCACAACAGGGTGAGTCGCAACAGGGCCAGTCGCAACAGGGCGAGTCACAACAGGGCGAGTCACAACAGGGCGAGTCACAACAGGGCGAGTCACAACAGGGCCAGTCACAACAGGGCGAGTCACAACAGGGCCAGTCACAACAGGGCCAGTCACAACAGGGCGAGTCACAACAGGGCCAGTCACAACAGGGCCAGTCACAACAATCGGGACAGGAGCTTGCCCGCACACTGGACGAATTGGATCGGGCTCTTAATCAGCAGCAATCGGGACCAGCGAGTGAATCACAGGCGGGTGAGCAAGGTTCGGAAGGGGCCAATGCCAGCGGTGAGCAACAGGCGGGCAATCAACCACAAGAGTCGGGGCAGCCGGGTGAAGGCCAATCCCCCACGGCGGGGCAATCGAGTCCAACGTTGTCCGACGCCCTTGCTCAGCAGGCTCAGAACGCGGCACGTCAACGCGGTCAGCAATTGCAGGGTGAATCGCCGCCATCCGGACAATCACCGTCGCAAGATCAGTCAGCCAGCAGCAGCGATGCGGCAACTGAACCTGGTTCGGGCAACATGCCCAATGGTGGACTTGTCGATACGCAGGGGGTCGAGCGTTTGGGGAATGCATGGGGCCAACTGCGGCAAAGGCGAACCGAGGATGCGAGCGAAAGTCGGGGGGCGACGATTGCGTCGCAGTATCGCCGAGAAATTGAAGCTTATTTCCGAGCCGTCGCCCAACAGGCGGCAGAGTCGCAGGAGCAGAAGTGATGCAACATCGACGAGACTGCTTCCGAACCTTGGCCGCGGTCAGCTCTTCGCTGATGATAACCCCGTGGCGAGACAAGCGAGCCTGGGCTCAAGAGAATCCGGCGGCCTTGTTTTTGCCCGATGATATTGATCGCGCGGTGAACTCGGCTGTCGAATTTTTGGTTGCCAGCCAGCGCGAGGACGGGGCAATTGCTGACCGTGGAAATGAAGTGGCGATGTCTTCGCTGGCAATCATGGCGATGGCATCGATCGGGACGGAGCCAGTTGCTGACACGGAGCGAGGCGCGGCGATGCTGAAAGCCCTCCGGTGTGTTTTGAATTCGCGTAATCAGGACTCGACCGGGTATTTCGGCGGTCGCGATGGATCGCGAATGTACGGGCATGGAATCATTACGTTGATGCTGACCGAAGTCCTAGGCATGTGCGGTAAGCCAGCTGAAAACAAATTGCTACATGAGCAACTGGTCAAAGCGATCAAGTTGATCCTCGCTTCGCAAGAAATTCCTAAGCCCGATAACTTGGTTGGCGGTTGGCGATACACTCCTGCCAGCCGGGACTCAGACTTGTCTATTTCTGTCTGGCAATTGATGGCGTTGCGATCAGCAAAGAATGATGGCTTGGACGTGCCGGGAGAAGCGATTGAGAAGGCACTTGAGTATTTGAAGAATTCGTACGCATCACCTCTGCTTGCGGATGGTAGTCCGCGGGACAAGGTGAGCGGATTTAGCTACACTCCCGGAACTCACCATCCTTCGTTTGCGATGACGGCGGCGGGTTTGTTGGCGATGCAGGTTTGCGGTCAGTACAAATCACCTTTAGTGGAGGGTGCCGCTGAATGGTTGTTGCAGCATCCCCCCAAGGTGAACGAGCGATTTTTCTTTTATGGGCTTTACTACTATGCCCAAGGGATGCACCAGGTGGGTGGTAAATTCGCTGAAAAAGCGGATCGGCTGGTGCCTGAAATCTTGCTCGAAGCTCAGCGAAGCGATGGTGCTTGGCTGGCGAGGGGTGGCGAGGAACGAAACTATGGCGCTGTGTACGCGACTGCTTTAGCAGTGCTTAGCCTCAGTGTCCGCTATCACTATCTTCCAATCTATCAGAGGTAACGTGAAATACGACGCGATCATCATCGGCGGTGGGCACAACGGTTTGGTGACTTCCGCCTATTTGGCAGAGGCGGGTTGGAAGGTGCTGGTTCTCGAACGCAGGCCGATGCTCGGTGGATGCTGTGTGACGGAGGAGTTGTGGCCGGGCTGGAAGATTTCGACTGCCAGCTATGTGGTCAGTTTGTTGCTTCCTGAAATTGAACGTGAACTCGACTTGAAACGACACGGCTACAAAGTGCTGCGTCGAACACCCTCATCGTTTACGCCATTTGAGGATGGTCGCTACCTCATTTTGGGACCGGATGCTCAGCAGAATCACGAGCAAATTTCGAAGTTTTCGCAGGCAGATGCCGAAGCTTATCCAGCCTATGAAGCATTGCTCTCGCGTGTGGCCGAAGTCCTCGAGCCAACGTTGGGCCAAACCCCACCGGATCTCTTGCCGCTCCCGTCAACATGGCGGTCACGCTCCCTGGGCAAGAAGTTGCGTGATGGTCGCAAGGGGTTGTCGC
This sequence comes from Rubripirellula sp., assembly GCA_029245125.1. GTDB lineage: Bacteria > Planctomycetota > Planctomycetia > Pirellulales > Pirellulaceae > Rubripirellula. The sequence goes on along the minus strand of JAQWPZ010000173.1, from coordinate 15,995 downwards.
TCTATCAAGCCTTGGGAAAGTTAGGCGATGATTTGCCCGAAGCGATTGAATTAATTACCGGAACCGCTCGAACCATTCTCGACCGCTGGTTTGAATCGGATCAACTCAAAGCGACGTTGGGGACAGATGCGGTTATCGGCAATTTTCAGCCGATTTCTGCACCGGGAACCGCGTACGTGCTGCTGCATCATGTGATGGGTTCGGCAGGTGGAGCGAGAGGTGTTTGGGGTTATGTCGAGGGTGGTATGGGAGCGCTCTCCACGGCGATCGCTGCCGCTGCTCGAGAGCGTGGTGTTGAAATTCGAACCGAGGCGGCAGTCGATTCGATCTTGACTGAAGGCGGGGCGGTCAAGGGGGTTCGTCTGCAAAGCGGCGAAGAAATCTTGTCACGCAATGTTTCTTCCAACGTTGACGCGCAAACAACGTTCACCCGAATGCTTTCCGCGACTGATCTTCCAACCGAATTTCAATCGGCCGTTAAACGAATTGATTATTCGAGTGCGAGTATGAAAATCAATCTGGCCGTTAGCGAGCTGCCGGACTTTACCTGTTTACCCGGCAACGCTGAGGTTGGGCCTCAGCATTGCGGTACGATTCACATTGGGGCGACTCAGGAGTACCTCGAAGAGGCGTACGAAGATGCGCGACGTGGGCACCCTTCGAAACGCCCAATTGTGGAAATGACCATTCCAACTTCTGTCGATCGTACGCTCGCTCCAGATGGGGGCCACGTCTTGTCGTTGTTTGTGCAATACGCGCCTTACCACTTGGCCGAAGGGAATTGGGATGATCGTAAGGAAGAGTTTGCCGATCGTTGTATTGCTGAAATAGCTCGCTTTGCACCGAATGTTCCTGATTCGATTTTGCATCGCCAGGTGCTTTCGCCAGTTGATTTAGAACGTGTGTACGGCTTGACCGGCGGGAACATTTTCCAGGGTGCCATGCCATTGCATCAATTATTCAATCTCCGGCCGGTGGCTGGCTGGAGCGACTACCGAACACCCGTGCGTGGGTTAACGCTGTGCGGAAGTGCAGCTCATCCAGGCGGAGGCGTGATGGGGGCTTGCGGTCGAAACGCAGCAATGGAAATGATTCGTGATGGGAAATAATGACCGAATCAAAGCTGGCGGCCTACGAGCCGCCCACCGAAGTATCGACGAACAAGATAAGCGTAAAAAAAACTGATCGGGAACAACTCCTCCGTGCGTTTTTGATCGCTCCTGTCGCCGCGCCGATTGTCTTCTCCGTGATCACGATTGTTGGTGGCCTGATCGTGCTCCGATTCAGCCCGGAACTGGTTTCGACGCCAATTGGCTTGATCGTGGTGCCAGTTCTCGCGTTGTCGCTTGGTCTCGTTATTTCTTACGGCCTGGCTCTGATGATTGGGCTTCCGGTTGTGCTTCTGTTACGCCGAGCCGGCAAGCTGAACGGTTGGACCATCCATGGCACCGCGTTCATTTGCGTGCTGGTTCCAACGCTGATGCTGAGTGTGCCAGAGCTGTACGCGAATGGCCCGCCTCGTTCATGGTTAGAGGCCTTGCGAGGCTTCGGAATATTGGTCGCGTACCTAGCACCTGGAGCGCTAGTCTCCGGAACGACGTTCTGGTGGTTGATGCGTCGCTCGCTAGGGCAGCCCAATGAAGAATCGCGTTGAATGTCAATCACGCAAGCGGTTAGCCTAAACCTCTCATTGCTCGGTTTGGCAACCGAGTTTGCGGTGGAAGCTTCCGCCGGATGTCGCGTAGCGAGCGAGTGACCGCGAGAGCTGTAGGTTCCGGATGGGATGTTGCTTGATGTGTCACCCGCATCCGGTTGCGCGTCCGCGGCAGCAATGCCGACTAGCGTTTTTGTCGGGCCTGCATCCAGAGGGCGTACTCGTTGACGGTGATCTTGCCGTCGCGGTCCGCGTCAGCAGCGGCAGGACTCATGAGCATGCTCTGCCATTCGGATGCCGTCAGCACGCTATCTTTATTTTTGTCGTAACGCTCAACGATTCGCTGGACCACTTTGACGTACTTTGCGTCCGCCTTGGTGCCTGCGGGCAGCGGTTTGGCTGATGACAGGCTGCTGGTCTTGGAGCCAGAGCTTGTGCTTGAGCTGGAACCGGTCCGAGAACTTGAGGATGTCGAGGCGGTTTGCTGGTTGGCACCACCTTCTTCGACGCTTCGCAAAGCCTCTTCTGCGGTGATGACCCCATCGCGGTTGAAATCGTAATTGAAGAATTCGTTGATGAGCTTGTCGTTCCATTCTTTGGCGTATTCCGCCATGGTGACTTGTCCGTTGGTGTCGGCATCTTTATCCGAGAAGAATCCGGGCAGACCTTCGGGGAGTCGTCTCTGGCCATTCGGACGGTACGACTGACGACCGTTGAAAACATCGGGAAGATCTTTTGATGGTTCACGTTTCCGCGACTTGCCGCGGTCGTTTCCCGTTTTTCGGTTTGCATCTTCTTGCCCCTCACGGCGGCGTGCGTAGCGGACTGCCAATTCGCTTTCGGAAAGTTTGCCGTCCCGATTGCGGTCAAAATCCATCGGATTTCCGGCGAAACGCTCCAGCTCGTTGGGCGAAAGAAATCCGTCGCGGTTGCGGTCGTAACGACGAAGACGTTCCAGTGCTTCCCGGTTGTCAGCTTCGGTGACCGTGACCGACAGCATCTCCGCAGCCGCTCCGAATCCAAGCAGTGGTTCAGGCGATGCTTCGGTGCCGAATCCCGGCACAAGCAATTCCGCAGTCAAGGCAGCGTCTGAGGAGCTTGTGCCACCGCTTGAAGGTTGACCTCCACGACCTGAATCGCGTTGTTCCCGCATTTTCGTGAAGCTTTCAGTGATCTTCTTGAGCGGAATCGGCCGTCCCGCTTGGATGCTCGAATCCGACTGGGCCATCCGCGAGATGATGAACTGAGCAGGACCCTGCTGTTCGTCGGGATCCAAGATGCCGTTTCCGTTGCGGTCAAGCCGAGTCAGAAAGGAGCTGCTATCGAAGCCCGAGCCGCCTCGACTGCTGAATCCGCCACGGCTGCTCATGCCTCCGCCAAATCCGCCTCGACTACTCATCCCGCCGGGGGCTCCACCACGACTATCACCACCTCCGCGACCCGAATCCCCACCACCACGACTGGGGGGTTGGGCCAACAAGGTTGTGGCGGTCAGGAGTGAAAGACCGAGAGCAGTGAGAAAGCGTGTCTTGTTCATATTGTTCCAACCCATCTCAGCCTTCAAAGTTTCGCGACCACGAACAGGCTGTTTGGGAGTGATGAAAAGGCTTGTCGAGTCTGGCGGACAGTTTTCCGCCGGCGTTGTTTTATTGTATTGCAGGTGGCGAGCACCATTCCGACCACCTTGGAAAAACTTTGCGATGTGGCAGGAAAACGCGTAATTAGCCCGAGTTTAACCAATTGGATGCCAAAACCGACCCATTTTTCCGCCCTTTCAGTCTGATCCGCGTTCAATAGGCCGGGGAGCAACAGGTGGGGGGCAGGCAACGACTGCTCAGGTCACCAATCAGCCAGTGATTTGGTAAGTTGCTGCGATGAAAAATTTACCAATTTTAGGATCACACGTCTCAGCGGCGGGTGGATTGCACCGAGCGGTCGAGCGAGCGAAAAGTGTTGGCTGCGACTGCGTTCAGGTTTTCACGAAAAATAACAACCAGTGGCGGGCAAAGCCGTTGGAAGACTCGGCAGTCACCGCGTGGCGGGAGGCTTTTGAGGATTCTAGCTTGAGCCACCCGATCGCGCATGCTTCCTATCTGATCAATCTGGCGTCACCTAAGCCGGAACTGTTGCAGAAATCCATCGACGGATTGGTCGTCGAATGGGAGCGCGCGAATTTACTCGGCCTGGAGGGGCTGGTCGTTCATCCCGGTGCTTTCACCGACAGTAGCGAACCAGAGGGATTGAATCGAATTGTCGATGCGGTGACTGAAACCATCGGTCGAGTCGATCCTGGGTCTTGCCGTCTGTTGTTGGAGAACACGGCTGGGCAGGGCAGTTGTCTCGGCCACACCTTTACACAGCTCGCATTCATGACCGATGGCATCAAGGCCCCCGAACGCGTCGGGATTTGTTTGGATACCTGCCATGCTTTTGCCGCTGGGTACGAGATCAACACCGAGAGTGGCTTTCAATCGATGCGAGACGAAATCGATGACCGATTTCCCGCTGACACGATTGCTGCGTTGCACTTAAACGACAGTAAGAAACCACTCGGCAGTCGCGTTGATCGACATGATCATATCGGACGCGGTGAAATCGGGATCGAAGCTTTTCGGCTGGTCTTAGAGGATGATCTGCTCGGAAAACTGCCAGGCTATTTGGAAACCGAAAAGGGGACCGACGAAGAGACGGGAGAGGATTGGGATCTAATTAACTTGCGTACATTGCGTGGTTTGGTTTCATGATCGGTCGGAATTTGCTCTTGCTACTAACGATTTCGCTGACGTTGGTGACTGTCGTCTCCGCCCAAGACCTGCCGATTCCAATCCAGCTAGGCCAAGCTCAAGCAGATCAGGTTCAATCGTTAAAGATTGAGTCCTCCGAGCGACCTCATTGGGTTTGGGGGCGCGATCGCGTTGCTTCCGAAATCGAATTGACTCATTCGTTTGAGATCGAGTCGCCGGTCGTTTCAATGCGGATCAAGATGGCCTCCGTTTCAGCTCGGGCCGCTTTGCTCTTGGATGGCCGCGCAATCGCTACCCTGGAGCCATACGATCCGCTCGTGGATCAAGTGATCCCAATGCGGTTGGGAACAGGTTTGCATCGCTTGACGTTGAACGCATCGAAAGTAGCAGGACCGCCAGGAGTCTTTGCTTGTCTTCAGCTGACGATGGAGAACGGTGAGCAACGTTTCCTCGTGACCGATGAGTTGTGGCGAGCCTCGAACAGCCAAGATTCAGATTCGAACAGCCAAGATTCAAACGCAGGGGCGAGTGACCTGGGCGAAGTGGAAACTCATTTGTTGATTCCAGCCGATCGGAGTGTGCGGATTAAGGCAAGGGATAATTACGAACAATGGAAACAGGCACTCGGTGACAAACCGGGCCCCGATCCGGCCTCTTTTTTATTGCCAGCTGGATTCGAGATTCAATTGATTCGCCAAGCGAAACCGGGCGAAGATTCTTGGGTCAGTTTGGAATTTGCACCAGACGGCCAACTCATCATTGCCAAGGAGAAGCGTGGTCTATTGAAAATGGAATTGTCCGATGACGGTAACTCCGTCTTGCGGGTCGAATCATTTGCCGATGCGTTGCAGGAGTGTCGCGGGTTGGCATTCGTTCAAGGCGATCTGTATGCCAACGCGAACAATTCCAAAACGCTCTATCGGTTGTCCGCCACCGAGGCTGGTTTTGCTGATCCGGTGCCGGTGTTTGCTTCTTCGGGAGGCGTCGGGCATGGCAGAAATGACCTGGCTGTCAGCCCGGACGGCAAGCTCTATTCAATTCATGGTGATGCGGTTGATCTGCCCACCGGCGAGGGCGTTCGCGATTACACATCACCGTTTAGAGAATCGCGCCAGGGAAAACTGACACGAGAGGGGCACCTGTTGCGAATTGATCCTCAATCGGGGCAAGTTGAGTTGTTAGCGGCCGGTCTGCGAAATCCGTTCGGGATCGATTTCAACTCAGCTGGTGAAGTCTTTACCTACGATGCAGACGCCGAATTCGACATGGGAGCTCCCTGGTACCGACCAACCCGTGTCAGTCACTTGGTGGTTGGAGGGGATTATGGATGGCGCGGTGTGACCGGCAACTGGCCGCCGTACTACCCTGACCATCCCGATAATGCCCGACCCAATCTGGACGTCGGGAAAGGGTCGCCCACGGCGGTCAAGTTTTGTCGGGGTGTTCGCTTCCCGGACCGATTCAAGGATGCCTTGTTCATCCTTGATTGGGCGTATGGAAGAATCATTGCAGTCCACTTGGTTCCCCGCGGCGCGAGTTACCTCATGGTTGCGGAAACCTTCTTGCAAGGTCGGCCCTTGAATGTGACTGACCTGGGCTTTGCTGCCGACGGCAGTCTGTACCTGGTAACTGGTGGGCGACAAACCCAATCGGCGATCTATCGAGTTCGCTGGATGGGAAATACCAATCCAACGCAGCCGGCTTCTCATTCGCAAAGGCTGTTGAGTCCGTTCCAGAAATCTCGACAGGTGCACGCTGGGCAATCACGTCAGCTTCGGCAGGCATTAGAAGCGCAATTAGCATTGCCTGCGGGAGAACAGCAATTGATGCTGGCATGGGAGCATTTGGGCAATCCTGATCCCTGGATATCGCTCGCCGCGCGTCATTTGCTCGAGCGGCAACCGATCTCCGAATGGGCAACACGTGCGCTCGTGGCAAGCAATTCTCGCCGTTTTGCCCAAGCGATGCTGGCGCTCGCGCGAGCGGGAGAAACCAAATGGTATCGACGAATTGTTCAACAGTTGAATGAACGGTTTCCCGACTTGCACGATCGTGACGATCGAACCGCAGCGCTCTACACGTTTCAGCTTTGCTTGCGAGATCAGAATTCGATCGATGACGAACTTCGGCAATCAACGGTTTCCGTTCTAGATCGTGCGTTTCCGAGCGTTTCTACCGTGGACCCCAGTCAGATTGTTGACACCAACCATCGTCTTGCAAAGCAGAGAATTCGTACTTCCTGTCAGACGCACAACTGGCTGCTGAGCGACCTGTTGCTCAATCTCGGCCACCCCGATGCGGTTGCCAAATCGATCGGCTTATTAAATCGAGCAGAAAGCCAGCAGGATCAAATGCATTACTTGCATGTGTTACGGCGTGCTTCCGAAGGATGGACAATCAAGCATCGTCGAGATTACTTTTCAGCTCTCAATCAGGCTCGCCATTATTTGGTGGGTGCAGGCATGGATGGGTTTTTGAAGCGGATTCGTGAGGAAGCGACCGCCACACTTAGCAATCGGGAACAGATCGCCTTGTCCGATTTGTTAAGTGTTCCGTCGGCGACAGGGGGAACTTCGCCAGTCGAAAGTTCGTCAGCGTTACCAAACCGCAAGTTCGTTCGCGAGTGGAATACGAGCGATTTTGCTTCGGTTGATGGTGGTGACCCAGAACGTGGGGAGAAAATTTTCGCGGAGGCGACTTGTTCCGCCTGTCACCGATTCGGTTCACGCGGGAATCTAATCGGTCCTGACCTGACCTCAGCAGCAAGCCGTTTCAATCGCAAGGATATGTTGAGTTCGATCTTGGAGCCCTCCAAGGTAATCGCCGAAAGCTACCAGGCTGTCCAAGTGGTGACTGCTGACGGTCGCAGCTTTACCGGTCTGGCGACGATGAGCGGTGACTATCGTTCGCCCCAGCTCCGTTTAGCGACCAATCCGGCTGCCCCGCTGGAAACGATCGAGATTCCTAAGGCCGAAATCGCAGCACAGAAATCATCCTCGATTTCCTGGATGCCCGCTGGTTTGCTGGATCATTTCAGCCATCAGGAAATTGAGGATCTGTTGGCCTATTTGCGATCGAATCCCTAAGGTCGTCTGGCGAGTATTCAAAAATGAATGATTCGATAGTTCCCTGTCCGCATTGTGGCGCTGAAATCAAAGCGGACGCGACGTTTTGTCGGTCATGCGGCAGCAGCGAAGCCGATGGATGGGCGGAAGAAGGTGATTGGAGTGACGATGCGGACGATTTTGACTACGAAGAATTTGTTGCAGATAACTTTGGCGATTCGAGTGCGAACACACAGGTGTCGCCGGGATGGCGGGCCGTCGCGTTAATCTTATTGATACTTTTTGCTCTCGGTTATCTGTTGTTGTGGTGATGCTATGGATTTGATCGACAACGATGTCGAACCACGCGGCCGACGAGCGATCAAACAATTGAAACTCGACGGTTGCTGTGCCGCGGTGAGGTATACGCGCGAATCTGATTCGACAAACAATCTCGCCTTGGACTATCTGCGATCAGGCCAGTGGACTGATGGTGATGATGCGGCCTTGTTCTTAACCGATCATCAAACTGGTGGGCGTGGCCGCCATGGAAGGCGATGGGAAAGTAAGGACGATACGTTGACGTTCTCACTGGTCTTGGCAAGCTGTGATCTGACCTCCTCGGCCGGACAGATGACAGGCCTAGCCGTTGGCGTTGCCGTTGCCAATGCGATTGAATTCGAACTTGCGCCACTCAAAACACGACTTAAATGGCCCAATGATGTTTACGTGGATGGTGGAAAAGCGGCGGGGATCTTGTTGGAAACCGTCGCCGGGATTCCCAAGGCGGTCGTCGTGGGAGTTGGAATCAACGTCGGTTCACGGCCTGAATTGCGAGACGATCCCAATGGTTCGGCTGTCCGTGATCTTTCCTCTTCTGCGGGCCGAAAATTGCATCGCTACGACCTGTTGCCGGCAGTGGTAGAGCAAATTGTCGATGCGATTGCGAGTCTGGAAGATAACTTGGACGAGTTGTTGGTTGGATTCCGTCAGCGATGTTTGCTCAATCAACAGAATGTCACGTTTTTGATTGGCGGAACGTCTGGACAAGGTCTTTGCCGTGGGATCGGACCCCACGGGGAATTGCTGATTGAAACAGATGAGGGGTTAAGGCGACTTACCAGTGGTGAAGCCCATCGCGTTCGAATCAGATAGCATGGCGGTCGTTGACCTATGTCGATGTTTGGTTGTTGCGGAACAGGCGAGGATTTGAAACCATCTCGCTCGAGCAAGATAATTCCCTACTAGGATTCGAATCGGACGTTTGTTTGAAGTACAAGACGCTGAATTCCTAACGACCTTGATGCTTGGTAAATGGTGCATCGACCAAATCAGGTTGAGCCATGCGAAAACAAATAATTTTAACATTTGGTGTTAGACAATGACTGCTAATGATCGCCCGGTAGCTTTGGTAACTGGGTCCGCGACCGGTGTCGGCCGAGCCTGTGCGCTGAAGTTTGCTGATCGTGGGTTCAACGTCGTCGTCAACTATTCACGTAGTGAGCGTGAAGCGAATGAGACCGTTGCCGAGGTGGAGGCATTAGGATCGGAAACACTGTTGTGTCGATGCGACGTCTCGGACGATGGCTCGGTTCGTGAGATGGTCAAGAAAATTGATCAAAAATTTGGTCGCCTCGATGTGGTCGTGAACAACGCAGCGACGACCAACTTCATATCGCACGATGATTTGGAAGCTTTGACCGAAGAAATGTGGGACCGGATGCTGGCGGTCAATTTGAAGGGCGCCTTCTTTGTCTCGCGAGCTGCGTTTGAGTTACTTCAGGCGGGGGAGGGTGGTTCGATCGTGAATGTCAGTTCGGTCGCTGGATTGACGGGCAGCGGGTCTTGTATTGCCTATGCCGCCAGTAAAGGCGCGCTCAACACCATGACCCTGTCTTTGGCACGCTCGATGGCGCCCAAAGTGCGGGTAAATGCCGTCTGTCCAGGGCCAATCGACAGTCGTTGGATTCGCGAGGGTAACCCGGACTGGGACTTGAATCAGATGGTGGCTGATTTTCCGATTCCCCGTGCTGCGGCTCCTGCCGACGTCGCTGACACAATCTTGTATTTCGCGTTGGGAACTACCCTCACCACAGGGCAATTGCTCGCCCTTGAAGGCGGTATGTTGCTCAAATCGTAACCGGGATTTAGTTGAGGTCGCGAATTTTCGGCTTTCAGGTTTTTTTTCGGTCTTGTAACACCGCCGGTCACGTTTAACTACCTTATAGGCTCGTTCAATTCGCACAGCGAATTCAGGACACGTGATCGCACGTGCCAAAACCTAGGCCAAAGCTCCGTATCTTGGTCAATTGCGGCGGCCGTCCAGTCCCACCCCGGGTGTCAAATCCTTGACGCCACTTACTCTCTCCCAAGGAATCCTCTCATGGTTCAAAAACTGTTCTTGATGGCTGTTGTATCCGCAATGATGGTGCTGCCCAGTGCTGCCCAAGATGACAAGAAGAAGCGACAGGGGAACCGCGGCAATAACCGCGTCGTTGCACAATTTATGAAGCAGCTAGAGCCGGCGAAACTGACTGACGAGCAACTTGCAAAAGTCAAGGAATTGGGCAAAGAAGTGATGGCGGCAATGACCGCGATTCGCAAAGAAGCCGCGATTACCCCAGCGATGCAAAAGAAACGCACCGAAGTCATGAAAGCGATGAAGGATTCGGAGCTCAAGGGAAAAGAACGCACCGCCGCGATCAACAAAGAAGCTGGCCTAAGTGAGGATCAAGCTGCAGCGTTAAAAAAGGTCAACGAAACTCGCTTGGCGTTTCAACGCAAAATCTACGGAATGTTGTCAGACGAGCAAAAAGCAGCCTTGCCGGAACAAATGCAGAAATTGATGAAGGCTGATGGTCAAAAGGGCAAGGGCAAGGGCAAGGGCAAAGGAAAAGGCAAAAAGCAGCAGAAAGACTCTTAAGACAAACCGAGTCTTTCCACCTAGAGCCTTCAGACGCCGACCTGCCCCTGCGACCTTTTGCGGGCATCGGTCGGCGGCAAAGGTTTGTGAAACGCAGCTCCGTCACCTGCCAGCCTTCGCGCAGGTGGGAGGTCGCTGTGGCCGATTCAAGGTCGTCGAGCCTACGCCGAACGGCTCGAGCTTTCCTGCTTTGACTCCCCCAGACCAAGTTTTGGTTGGGGGTCTTTTAGGTAGCTAAGTTGTTGCTTCATTGGGTTTTGATGAAGGCAAGCTGTTTCTTGCGAAAGCATCCTCCAGCATCGACCGACCGCAGAAGATACCGTCACGCACGGCGGCGATGGTGTGGGTGGGGGCGTTGTGACGAGCCTGTGGTACCGGCGTCATCAGGTTGTCGCCCGTCTCCTTGATTTGCACTCTGCGAATCATTAAGTGTACGCCTGTGGAACGTGCTTCGATGATTGCTTCCGCTGCGATCGAAACCTCCTCAGCATCCTCTGCTTTTAGTGCCGCTCGATTGCTGATTTGATTCAGAGACGAATCAATTCGCTTTGCTGAGCGTGGATCGGTTTCGATTCCGCTTTTGCTTGAGCATCGTGGATGCACGCTGACAACCAAGACGGTTTCGAATCGTTCGCCGGCTTGGCAAGCCGTGGATACCGACGATGACTGGGAGGCTCGGGAGCTCTGTGGCAGCCGATGCAGGGAGTTCGAGCCTTCGAGAAATGGCCCCAGCTGTTGGTATTGAAGACGGCTGTCGCGATTGAAGCCGTTTGCTCCGAACGGGAGGGGCAGGGCTTTGGGAGGACAGCGAAGTTTGGAGGAGCTGGACGGGGACGAGCTCAAAAAGTCGCATCACATTGGTGACAGTCGGCGTCGGATTGAGTGCACCTCGACAGTGAATGGATGCAAGAATCGTCGTTTTTTCCGCGTTTTTCTTCAAATCAACCGTTTGGACCGAAAATTGCTTCACCTTTTGTCCCTCTCACCACTTTGAGGCAACTGGATAATTGCTAGCAACGGAGGCCGCCCCGGTCACTCTGTAACGGTAGACTGAAATTTATTGGAAAGTCGGGTTGTTACGGCTGATTAAGAATTTGTCGATTTCCGATAGGTACAGATAGGGCATTTCACGGAGTTGTTGGGTTTTGTTCACCGCATGTAAGTTGATGACCGCTACAGCGTTGTTGCTGCACTCCATTTTTGGGTGTGGTCTACGGCATGTATGTGAGTTTGGTCACGATGTTGTGAATGCCTCTCAGGCTTGCGACGATCTCCAATGTCGTCTCACAACCAGCGACCAGCTCGGCAACACAGACCAGCTCGGCAACACACACCAGCTCGGCAACACAGACCAGCCGAAGCATCGTGACGATGCCGTGTGTTGTGAGCATCATCACAAAGACCAGAGTGAACCAGTTGTCGAATTGATTTTGGTTGCCACCGACTGTGGTTGTGAGCATCCCTGTTCCGAACAGGAGAGCGAAGATCCTTGTTGTTCGAACCTTCTGTGCAGCTTCATCGTTGTTAACGGAATTGGGTTTCGCATGGAATCTGGTCGAGGTGCGTCGCTTTTTATAAACGACGAATCTTGGATAGACCGGTCAGTGAGTAGTTCGCTGATGTGTGTCAATGCATCGAACCTGTGGCCGAGCCGTCTCCATCCTCTGCGCGCATTGCATTGCTGCTGGCAGATTTGAGGACTTGGTTGATCCACCGAGGATCATCCATTTTCTTCTTTTTGAGCGTCGCGATATGAATCGTCACGTTCTTCCACGCGTCGCTTACCGTGACTGACGCGCTGCCCGAATGGAGCCACGATCATGCACCGGCCAACGAACCGATTCGCGCAAGTGCGCGGTGTGCTTTTGACGATCATCACGATCTTGATAGCGACAGCCACAGGCATTTACTTTACCGGACACCTCCCATTGATGGAGGGGCGCGGTGGCAGTGAGCCGCAGGCGAATTCCTCTGATTCAAATCATCATGAAAATGAATCACCCGATGGTCATGATCATTCGCCTGAGGACGCGGTCCAACTAAGTGCCCAAGCCCGCGCGAATTTGGGTCTACAAACCGAAGTCATATCAATAAGCCCCTATACGCAATACATCGAAATTCCAGCGGTCATCACTGAGTGGCCCGGGCGGACTCACGTAGCGGTCACATCACCGTTAACCGGAGTCCTTCAATCGATTGAGGTTTCACGCGGCGAGCTGATTGAAAGTGGAGCTCCACTATTCAGTTTGCGATTGACTCATCAAGACCTCGTGAATACTCAGGAGACGTTTCTAGCCAAGCTGGGCGCGTTGGATGTGGAGGAGCGCGAGATCGAGCGACTTTCGGCGATTGCCAATTCGGGGGCGATCGCTGGCAAGACGCTGATTACCCGCAAATACGAGCGGGATAAATTGCTGGCATCCGTTCGTGCCGCACGGCAAGCAATGTTGCTGCATGGATTGACCAATCTGCAGATATCAATGATCGAGCAGACACGCGAATTGGTGCGTGAAGTGACCATTTATGCACCAGAGATTCACGAGGATCGGTCATTACATCACGATTCGCTGTTGCCAAGCAGCACTGGGGTTTCAGTTCAATCCGCGGAACGTCTGGCATCGTTGAATCAACCCCCCATGCTGGGCGGACATCCACGTCACATTGACGCGGAATTCCTTGTCACCGAATTGAATGTTCGACTCGGTGAGTCAGTCGAGGCGGGTGAGGAACTGGCCCAACTCTCGGATTACAGTCAAATCTTGATTGAGGGACATGCGTTTCAACACGATGCGGCGGCACTGCGAGTCGCGGCGGATACGGCCGCCAATGTGCAAGCGATCATTGATCAGGCGGGAACCGTGCCTGAGGTCGTGAGTGATTTGAAGGTGGTCTGGATTGGTAACGAAATCGACCGCAACTCGCGAGCTCTATCGTTTTACGTCTCCATCGCCAACGAACCGGAACGTTCCGAGCGACGAGGTGAGAAGCGCTATCTCAGTTGGCGGTATAAACCTGGCCAGCGTTTGACTGTGCGGTTGCCAGTCGCGGCGATTGAACAGGCGATCGTTGTTCCTAAAGATGCGGTGGCCGAGGAAGGATCGGAACGCTACGTATTTGTTGAAAATGGTGATCATTTTGAACGGATTCCGGTCGTGGTTCTGGCGCGAGATTCGGTGAGTGCAGCGATCGCGAACGACGGACAAATTTGGCCGGGCCAATCAATCGCAACGCAGGGTTCCCATCAATTGCAAATGGCTATGAAGAATAAGACGGGTGGGGCAATTGATCCCCATGCAGGACACAGTCATTAGTGGGCAACCGCTTCCTGCTTGTGTCTCGTGGTTGTTGTCACGATTTTGGTTAGTGAGCGGCGGTGCGGTTGTTGACGGGGTGGTCATCCCGAGTGACCCGCTCGCAGCGATCGATCGGATGAGGAGTTCAGAACATCGATCATTGATGGTGAAACGCACACACAGCACGAACAACTTTGGCAATTCAACTCCCAGCCCGCTCTCATTTCTCTTGCCGACCCAATTTCACAGATCCACCTGAGACGAATGCTTTATGTCATTGCTTGATCGGATCATCTCGTTCTCGCTGAACAATCGACTGCTCATTGCTGTTTTAGCGGTGATGTTGTTGTGTGTCGGCGGTTGGCAAACCACACGCCTGCCGATCGATGTGTTTCCGAATTTAAATCGTCCTCGGGTGGTTGTGATTACCGAGGCGGCCGGCATGGCGCCGGAGGAAGTCGAGGCGTTGATCACGCTGCCACTCGAAACAGCGCTCAATGGGGCCAGCGGTGTTCAGTCGGTGCGGAGCAGTAGCGGCATCGGATTGTCGGTAATCTACGTTGAGTTCGACTGGAACACCGACATCTACAACGATCGCCAGATTGTCAACGAGCGGTTGCAGTTGGCTTCCGAAACATTGCCAAGTGGCGTCACGACCACACTCGCCCCTATCTCATCGATCATGGGGCAAATTCTCATGTACGGGATGTGGAGCGAGGATGGTGAGACAGCACCAATGGAAGTCCGGACATTGGCCGATTGGGTTGTGCGGCAGCGATTGCTGGCTATTCCAGGTGTCTCGCAAGTCTTCACCATGGGTGGTGGGCGAATGCAATATCAAGTGTTGGTTGACCCCGATGCTTTGAGGTCCTTTGATCTTTCGATGGACGATGTTCACGCGGCCGTCACGCGTTCCAATCTAAATGCAACCGGCGGCTATTTGGATGAACGTGGGGCCAATGAATTGCTGGTGCGAGGACTTGGTCGCATCACCAGCTTGGATGATTTACGGCAAGTTGCGATCACAACCCGTCAGGGCAGACCAATTACGCTCGGTGATGTCGCGCGAGTGGTGACCGATGCGCAGGTGATGCGTGGTGATTCGTCAGCACTGGTGCGGGCGGCAAATGGCGATGTCGAGGGCGGTAATGCCGTCGTGCTGACGGTTAACAAGCAACCCAATGCTGATACACGGGCGGTGGATGAAGCAATCTCCAAGGCGCTAGAGGATCTTCGCATTGCGTTGCCAAAAGATATTCGGATTGCCAATGTCTATTCGCAGCGGTCATTCATCGACCGCGCAATCAGCAATGTTATCGAAGCACTTGCCGATGGTGGCGTTCTCGTGCTGATGATCCTGTTTTTATTCTTGCTGAATTTCCGGACCACCTTTATCACGCTGACCGCGATTCCATTATCGATCATCATCACCGCGTGCGTATTTTCCGCCCTCGGGCTGTCGATCAATACGATGACGCTGGGTGGCTTAGCCGTGGCGATTGGCGAACTGGTGGATGATGCGATTGTCGATGTCGAAAATATCTTTCGTCGCTTACGCGAAAATCGCCAGCGAAAAACGCCGCTCCCGACAATTCGTGTCATTTACAACGCGAGTGTCGAAATTCGTAGCAGTGTTGTGTTTGGCACAGCCATCGTCGTTCTAGTTTTCATTCCATTGTTTGCCCTCGAAGGAATGGAGGGCAAGCTGTTCGTGCCGCTGGTGATGGGGTACGTGGTATCTCTGGTAGCCTCGTTGGCGGTTTCCCTGACTGTTACGCCCGTACTGTCCTCCCTGTTGTTGGTTGGCCGAAAGGTATGGCTAGTTGTTGTCCCAATACTTTCGTTTGGAATATCCGCACTTGGTATCTACTGGGTGTTGCCACGCGGGTTTGAAAGTTTTCACTTGGCAATTGATTTGCCGGGCAATCCCCTGTGGTGGTCGATTGCATTGACGCCAGTTGTCTGGGGGCTGATTCAGGGATTGGAGGCTTGGCTCGGTGGCGCTGAAGCCGGGGAAGGTCGACTCTTGCTGGGGTTGAAAGCGGTTGCTGGGATTGCCATCGATCTCGGCACGCGGTTCGCTGTTCCGGTGCTTGCTGGAACTGTTGCTTTGGTGCTGATCGCGGTTTCAACTATCTGGACCTTTGAACGTGATTTCTTGCCGCCTTTCAATGAGGGGTCGGTTCAGGTCAATGCGTTACTCGCACCGGGCACGTCGCTCGCGACGAGCAATGCAATCGGGAAGGCAACAACTCGGCGGTTGATGGAAATCGAAAATGTTAAGTCGATTGCCCGTCGGACTGGACGAGCCGAGCTTGATGAGCATGCGGAAGGCGT
>JAQWPZ010000227.1 GCA_029245125.1 Rubripirellula sp. | reverse complement strand
TGTGCCTTCGAGTCCGATCGAATCGCTCGCTTTGGCGACTGTAGCTTCTTTGGTTGCGCGGCGAACGACCGCCCTGGCGATCGTCCACGGTTGTTCGGCTTGCAGTTGGTTACCTGCTAATTCGCTGACGTCGGTCAATGTTTGCGTGGCACCCCGTAGTTTTCCTTCGACGACCACGCCGATCGCTGCGATGCTATCTGGCGGTAACGCGATCTGGGGAACCTTGACGGTAGCAATATTGGGGATCGCTAGCCCGTCCTTTTTTTGCCCGTCGTTGTCGGTTTGGTTGGCTTTTGCATTGAGGATCGCTGAGGCGATTGACAATGATTGGCTTGTTGTGGGTGCGCTGGTTTCTTCCAAGACCGGCCCCCGGCCAACACAGCCAATCACATACAACACGCCATAGCCGGATCGGCTGTGAGTGCCGTCGATCGCACGGGCGATGTCTGCTTCAGCAGGTGCAAATTGGGGGCGAGCGAGACTGACCAATTGGTATGCCCGCTGAGCGTCGTCGTAGTTCTGGTGAGTCGCCTCGCGAAGCAAGCCTCGCAGGTAGGGCGCCATGGCGATTGGTTGATAGATTTCGCTCGCCTGTAGCAGACCACGATCTTCGGCTTCGCGAGCCAATTCGGCTTGGCGGTTGGTTGCCTGCAGCGAATAACTTTCCGCATCGATTTGGTCACCAGCCAGGGAGCAAACAGCCAGCATCGCTCGGATCATGACCTCTTCGTAGCCGGCCGGGCGGAACATGCGGACCGTATCGTCGGCCACCAAGGAAACGGCTTCATCAGTCAAGTTGATCTTCGGCAGATCGTCAAAGCGGTCTCGTAGCGAACGCAGCCGTCGCTCGGCCGCTACCGCATCTCCAGCCGCCAATTCGACCATCGCGAGGTCGAGCGCTGCTGGTGCTTCAAGGGGACCAGCTTCGGTCGCCAGCGGTTCCAGCGTGCGGCGGGCAGATTCCAAGTCGCCAATGGCAAAGGCTTGGCGGGCTGTCTTGATGTCCTCCCGGGCTTCACGCGATCGCGCGCAACCCGTCAAACCCAGCGTTGGCAAACCCAGGGTTAGCAAAACCAGGACTAGCAAGCCCCGTGACAGCAAGCCCCGTGACAGCAAACTCGGTGGTTGCAAGTTTTGTGACAATGGGGGGCTACTCAGTGGCGTGCTACTCAGTGGCGTGCTGGTGCCTGCTCCAGGGATCACCACCGGCCCACGGTTTTCACCGCGCTGCTGATGTCGCGTCCTGCGTCGTTTCGTCTCGCGAAGCTGGTTGTTCAAGATTATCCGTCTGCCTGATCAAACCAGCCGAAGTTCCACCATTTTCCCCCGCGGCTTTTGCTGTAGCCCTTGCGGATCTTGGCAGATTCTTTCAGGGTTTCGCCGGTGTGAACGTTGACGAGTTCCAGCGTCAGCAGGTAATCCCGCTGGCTGGTCTTGTTGCGCTCGGTGGTTCCGCTGGTGATATTCGCGTACAGCAAATAATCGATTGGCGTTCCTTGGCGTCCCAAAGCGGCGGAGAAAACGTCGCGGTTTTGAGGCAGGTAAAGCGAGTCGGGACGAAGGCGGGTTTCTCGCAATGCGACACCCACCATCCGCCGACTGATCGATCGAAAAGGGCCACCAACATTGATTTGTGAGTCAATTCGCTCGTACAGCTGATCTTTAAAATCTCCGACTTCTTCGGCACTTTTGTTTTCCACCCCAATGAAGCAGACATTGGCTGGCCCCATCGCCAATGGTCCGGTCGCCAATGGTCCGGTCGCCAGCGCCGAGCCAATCACAGGCTCCGAGTGCAGATCCTGTTGGTAGGAGGCGGGCTGGAAAGTTGCCGGATCGCCGGTTGGCGGGCATTGCCCGAGCAGTTTGGCCATCGCCTCATCGACCAGGGGGTTCCAGGTCGCTGCGCCGGCCGCGTGGCTGCCAACCAGATCTTTGTCGTCTTGGGCCAAAATATGCCCGTATTGATGGCTGGCACAGCCGACAAACGTCAGTCCAGCTAGGGTCACGGCGAGGCCGTAATAACGAAAATAGTTCACGTTGTATCGCTCCAGGTGGGGTCAGTGCCCTTGTCGGCTGGTCGGGACCTAGCAAAATATCGGCTTGGCGAACCAGAGCACTCTGGTGAGGGTCCCGGTGGCACTCACCTCTGAGATCGGTATTTGCGGCCTTGAGCGTTGACAAAAGGAAGCTTGCTACCAAACTCTAGGATCGCTACCGACATTGCCCCAATCGCGTAAATTCACAGGATGGGTGATTCGGTTACATCTGGACGGTAGATTTGATCTCGGAGCGATGGGCGAACGGCGGCTCGATCCGATAAACTTTTCTCCCGCGTCGACTTTGTCCTGCCGAGATCCTTCAACTTTGCCTCATTCGCAGTCCGACTATGCCTGTTTCGCTTAGCGATCCCACTGTGACCACGACCATTTTCCCCACTAGCGGCAGCTTGCCCGCGGTCGATCCGTCACCAATTCATTCCGCGACTCCTGCACCGGTGTTGGCCGCAGAAGAAGATGATGAGGGCGACGACGATGACGACAATCTGGACGACGGATTCGGGGAAGAGGGCGATGGAACCGGTGGGGATGATGGTGGTTTCCAGGATGACCTGGACGACGACGACGATCTAGACGAGTTCGACGACATCGACGAAGACGATTTCGACGACAACTTTGACGATGACTTCGAGGAAGAACTCGAAGATGACTACGAAATTGAAATCGAAAACTCGGTCAGTAATGAATTCGGAGTTGGGGGTAAGGGTGCTGCGGGCGAGACCGAGGAAATCGCCGATGGTCTGGATGACTTCGAAGATTTTGAGAGCGTCGAATAGGGTCGCTCTCTCCACGATTAGGCTGAATGACCGTAGCGGCGGATGTTTTGCCGCAGAATTCACTGGCGAAGCAGGGCTCACTGGCGAAGCGGGGCTCACTGGCGAAGCGGGGATTGCTTCGGGATTGGCTGGCTCCTCCCTACGCTTTGATTTGGCGAGGATGCGGATGGCTTCGATCGAACAACTCATCAAAAAGGCAGAATCATGGCGTCGCGTGTCGTTGCGTTTGTTGTTTTAATCGTCGGTTGGTTGTCTTTTGCTGGCGTTGTGCAGGGCGAGGAGCGCCCCAATATTTTGTTAATTTGCGTGGATGACTTGCGTCCCGAGTTGGGTTGTTTTGGAAAGGACTACATCCATTCTCCCAACATTGATCGGCTTGCGTCGCAGAGCCGGATTTTCGCGCGGCATTACGTCCAAGCGCCGACTTGCGGCGCGTCTCGATATACGTTGCTGACCGGCCAGTATGGCCCTGCGGACAACGGAGCCCTGTTCAAACGAGCCACTCGGATAAAGAGCGGGGCAGAGACGGTGGTTCCGAGCATGCCGGCTTGGTTTCGAAAGCATGGGTATCGCACGGTTTCGGTTGGCAAGGTTTCGCATCACCCAGGCGGACGCGGCGGCAATGATTGGGACGATGATGGGCAACCTGAGATGCCCAACTCATGGGATCGTCATTTGTTGCCTGCTGGTGATTGGAAGCATCCACGCGGCGCGATGCACGGATTGGCTCATGGAGAAATTCGCCGGGAGGTTGGCAAGATGGATGTCTTTCAGTCAGTAGCAGGGCCCGATTCGATCTATCCCGACGGATTGATTGTCGATCAATCCTTGCAGCAGCTTGACCAACTTGCCGCCGATCGAAAGCCCTTTTTTTTAGCCGTTGGTATCATTCGGCCTCACTTGCCGTTCGGGGCCCCAGCCGCGTCGATGCAGCCCTATCGCGGTGTTTCGCTGCCACCGATTCCGCATCCGGTCCGTCCTGCCGGGAAGACGACCTGGCATGGGTCGGGCGAGTTTATGAAGTACAACCGCTGGAAACGAAATCCAAATACCGACGCGGAGTTTGCCACTGAGGTGCGGCGTCACTATGCGGCATGCGTGACCTATGCTGATTCGTTGGTTGGCCGCGTACTAACGCGGTTGGACGAACTTGAGCTCAAAGACAAAACCATGGTTGTATTGTGGGGCGACCATGGATGGCATTTGGGAGAGCATCAGATTTGGGGGAAGCACGCCCTCTTTGAGGAGTCTTTGCACTCACCGTTAATCATTCATCACCCGGGCATTACTGCGGGAGGTCAAGCCACCAACTCGATGGTGGAAACGCTTGACGTGTTTCCGACCCTCTGTGAGTTAAGCGGTCTGCCCGTCCCCGATTCTCTTGATGGAGTTTCGCTAACGCCGATGTTGGCAGACCCCGCGGCTCCAGGTCACGATGCCATTTCGTACAAACGAAATGCCGAGACGATTCGAACCAAGACCCATCGATTGATCGTTCATCGCACGGGGGAAGTTGAATTGTATGATCACACAACGACCGAGGCAGAAACCAAAAACTTGGCGATGCAAAACGAGGCGCTCGTCAAAGAGCTCAAGGCTAGGTTGACCGCGCGTCTGAAACGATGAATGTCGCTTCCATTGGATTCGCTTCACCTCCAGCAGAATCACCTGAGCCGGCGACATCTTGCAATCGATTCAATTCTGAAACATCGCTCAGGTGGTGTACTCGGAGTTGAATTTCACGTACTCGGTCGTCAGATCGCTTGCCCAGAATTCTGCAACGCCCGGTCCCTCGCCGACGATCAATAGGACAGGCACTTCTTGGCTCTGTTGCATCTGTTGGCTGAGCTTTGCTTCGTCGTAGTCGAGCGGGCTTCCGTTTCGATAGATTTCTGTTCCGCAGATGGACAGGCAGACATTTGGCGGATCAATTTTTGCTCCCGCGTATCCGGCGGCAGAAACGATGCGTCCCCAATTGGGATCGCCGCCGGTGATCGCGGTTTTGACTAAGGGGCTGGCACCAACCGTGCGTGCGATCTGCTCCGCGTCGCTGTCCGAGGCAGCTCCCTGAACTTGAATTGCCATGATATGCGAAGCACCCTCGCCGTCCGCGACCAGCATTTTGGCAACGCGAATTGAGATTTCGTCGACCGCGTTCTGGAAAGCTGTGATCGCTTCACGCGGCAGTTCATCGCCTTGCCCCGAGGATAGCAACAACATCGTGTCATTGGTGCTGGTATGTCCATCGACGCTTACGCGATTAAAGCTTCGGTTTGCCGCTGATTGCAGAATCTCGAGCGCCAGCGATTTCGAGATTGGAGCATCTGTCATCACGACGGCCAGCATGGTCGCCATATTGGGTGAGATCATTCCAGCTCCCTTGGCCATGGCGGCAACCCGGTACTGTTTCCCCGCGACAGAAAAATGACTGGTTGCGATCTTTCGCCGGTCATCGGTCGTGCAGATTGCATCCGCGGCGTTGTGGAACGCATCCGTTTCAGAGCTCAGATGGGCATGGGCAGCATCAATTCCCTGTTGAACTTGATCCATTGGCAGAACTTGTCCGATGACACCGGTGCTCATCACCAGCACATCTTCGGCTGCGCAGCCGACCAAGGCTGCAACTTGCCCGCACATCGTTTCTGCATCCTGCATTCCCTGTTGCCCAGTGCAGGCGTTAGCGTTGCCGCTGTTGGTGACCACAGCGCGGATCTGAGTGCCAGGCGTCCGGGAACGGCAAAGGATCACTGGTGCGGCGACGATTTGATTTTGGGTGTAGATGCCCGCCGCCACGCCGGGTGAGTCCATTACGATTAACGACAAATCTCTTTTTCCACTCGCTTTGATGCCGCAGGCGACCCCCGCGAACTTGAATCCAGAGGGTAAAAGTGGGCCTGCCTCAACCTCAACATTGGATGACATGTTTGCTCAAATCGGTAAATGGTGAAGGGGCCGGTAGCTATCATTGACGATCGATCACAATACTATCGACAATCCGGACACAGCTAAAGATCTGACCAGCAAAGCAAGCAACCAGCTACAACGCCAACGGTAACGCGAACGAGTTCCGACTGCCGCGTCTTTGGGCCCGAGTTCTGCCACTCTGTTATCGGTCGTCGAATGCAGCCAATCACTGAAGAAAGCCGAAATTTGAATTTGCCCGTCTCGCCTCCTCCGACCTCACAATCAGACGCCTTGCCGGCGGACGCAGGGGCTGGTTCTGCACCCGCCGGGCGGCACGCCGAGCATTCGGTGCGCCGAGCGGGTGACGGTACGATCGTTGAAACGATCAAGCTGACCAAGCGGTTTGGTACTTTTGATGCATTGGTTGACTGCTCATTGCAGGTTTCACGGGGAGAGGTTTTCGGGCTTTTGGGGCCAAACGGTGCAGGCAAGACAACGCTCATCCGATCGATGCTGGGCTTCCTGCAGCCGACCTCCGGTCACTGCGTCATCGCTGGGCATGACAATCGTCACAGCAGTGTGCGACTGCGCGAACAAGTCGCTTACCTGCCAGGTGACGCGCGGGTGCCTCGCCACATGCGAGGAGCGGGAGTCTTGAGGTTTTTTGCCGAGATGCATCCCGTCGGTGATTTGGCGAGAAGTCGCGAAGTCGCCGAACGTCTGGAACTCGACACTCGTCGACGAGTCGGTTCGATGTCGACGGGGATGCGACAAAAGCTCGCACTATCGGTCGTTTTGGGCTTGCAGACTCCGGTCATTATTTTGGACGAACCGACCGCCAACTTGGATCCTACGATTCGAGCTGAAGTGTTGAAGTTGGTTGTCGAAGCCCGGCAGGCTGGCCGAACGGTGTTGCTTTCCTCGCACGTTCTTGGGGAAATCGAGGACACATGCCAACGCGTCGTTTTTCTTCGCCGAGGGCATCTCGTCAAGGAATTGGCGATGGCTGATCTGTTCCAGCGGCATCGTATCACCGCGGGCCCGCCGATCGGTGGAGGTGCGAGAGGCAACGCAGTGGAATCCGCTAGTCCCACCCCGAAGATACAAATCGAGGTCCCTGAGCCATGGCGTACGCAGGTCCAATGTGAAACGGTCAGAGAGGAGGGCCGCACTCGAATTCGAATCGAAACGGCTGGTGACTTGGCGCCTCTACTGCCGTGGCTTGATTCATTGAATTTGACGAACTTAAGGATCGAGCCGCTTGGCTTACGGGCGGTCTACGATTCAGTTCACCATGGCGAAGACACTCCTGGTTCGGAGGACGAGCTTTGATTCATCGAGTGTTGATGCGAAAGTACATCGGGCAATCGATGTTGCTGTTCCTCGCCTGTGCGACCACTTTGTTTGCCTTTGCTTGGGTTCGGGTTTGGGTCGTGAGCCTGCTCGATATGGGGCAATTCAAGACCATCTTGAATCAGTTCCGGGAGTTCGAGAAGTTTGCGCCGATCGAATTTGACGCATTGTTTACCTACGCAGGTCGCGTTGGAATGACGTACGACGAACCGATTGTGATTTTATGCACGGTCGTTTGGTGTATTTCCCGCGGCAGTGATGTCGTCAGTGGTGAACTAAACCGTGGCACACTTGAAATGATGCTTGCTCAGCCGATCCGTCGGATCACGCTGCTGGCGACACACGCCACGGTATCCGTTGCCGGATTGGCGTTGTTGTGCCTGATGGTCTGGGGTGGAATCACGGTTGGCATCGAGGCGACGACGGTGACCGAGACAGTCGATCCGCCCTCCTTTCGAATTCCAATGATCAACATTGACGTACCGCTGACGGTAGCTGACCCGGTGACCGAAGAGATCCCTCTCAGGCAACGTGTGAACGCATCGACCTACGCTGCCTCCACGTTTAGTCTGTTCGCGTTCGGATTCTTCTTGTTGGGGCTCTCTTCGATGTTCAGCACGATAGACCGTTATCGTTGGCGGACCGTCGGAGCGG
Organism: Rubripirellula sp.; assembly: GCA_029245125.1. GTDB lineage: Bacteria > Planctomycetota > Planctomycetia > Pirellulales > Pirellulaceae > Rubripirellula. The sequence goes on along the minus strand of JAQWPZ010000227.1, from coordinate 3,657 downwards.
TGGTGGGTGTTTATATCTTGCAACTGGTGATGTTTGGGCTGGGGAAAGCCGCTGCCTCGCTCGAATGGTTATTGTCAATGACCTTTTTCAGTTGTTATCGGCCTCAGAAGATGACCTCTCTGGTCACCAGTGACGGCCTCGGCGCCCCTTGGAGTTTGGCGACGCCGATTCCGGACGGAACGTTTCCGCCGTTGGTTTACCCACTTGTGTTGATAACGTTGGGCGTGATTTTCTACGGCATCGGCGCGACGTGTTTTTCTCGCCGCGATCTACCTGCGCCGCTTTAGACGCACCCGATCAACGTGCTCTGGGAGTGTGTGCGATCTGGGAGTGTGTGCGATCGACGGAGAACCAATCGAGAGACACGGGGAATCGTGAGTCATTGCGGGACAGGCGGCCGCTATCGCCTGATGGTGAGTGAGGCGGCGGGTGTTTCCGCACCATTGGGGTGCAAAAGCGGATAGACTGAGGAGGTTTGAATCGGCCAGTCTCCTTCGCGTTGACCCCAATATGCAATTTCAACTTTCGATATCGCTCTGTCTTGCAATCGTCATCTCTTCCACGAGTTTGGCCGAGAGTCCCGTCAAGGTTTTCTTCTTGGTTGGACAGTCCAATATGGAGGGCAAGGGCAATCCCGTTCATTTGGACACTTATCAAAATGACCCGGTGATTCGGCCGACCTACGATGGCTTGAAAGATGGTCAAGGCTGGCGGGTTCGTGAGGATGTTTGGATCACCTACCCTTCGAAGGCACAGGGAGCCAAGCATGGGGCGTTGAGTGTTGGCTATGGCACCAAGGGGGAAGATTCAATTGGGCCCGAGTTCGGTTTTGGACACACGATTGGAAATGCGTTGGAAGAACCGGTATTGCTGATCAAGATCGCTTGGGGTGGGAAGTCACTCGGCGTTGATTTTCGTCCTCCGAGTTTGCCGCCCACCGACGCCGAGGTGGAAGCGTTGCTGGATCGCCAGCGGAAAAAAAAGCCCGAGACCACTGTGGATCAGGCGCGGGAACGTTACGGGTATTATTACCGGGAAATGCTGCGTCACGCGAAAGAAGAGTTGGCTGCAGTGGGTGATCGTTTCCCCGAAATCAAAGGTCGGCCGCTCCAAGTGGCGGGCTTTATCTGGCACCAAGGTTTTAACGACAAAGTCAATCGTGATTTACGTGAGAATCAATACGGAGATTACACAAAGTGGTTGGTCGCTTTTATTAAAGATGTGCGAAATGATCTGGGGGCTCCGGAGATGCCGTTTGTGATCGGTGAATTAAGCACCGGTGGCATTCCGGCTCGCGGTGACTTCCAAGTCGCTCAAGCGAACGCGGCCAAGCCGGCCGAGTACGTTGGAAATGTTGCGTTTGTTCCGACGGCAGAGTTTTATGACACCGCGGCGGAAGAACTGTACAAAAAGAACTATTGGAAAGGAACTGACGAGCAAAAGGCTGAGTGGCAGAAAGTTGGCAATGATCGCCCTTACCACTACCTTGGTTCCGGCAAGACGTACTACTTAAAGGGCGTCGCTTTTGCCGAGGCGGCTCTCGGGATGATGCAATAGTCGGCCGATGCCATCTCGAGTCGTCTGATTTGTCTCGCTCGAGTGGCGGTCATGGATCGACGTGATTCTTTGTTCCGAATTTGAGGCTTGCCGGGCAGACCTCGGTTCGGCATTTCTGCCGCGTGCTGCGTGCGGCTGGTTGCTTGGCTCTTCTGGGCATCTGAATGAGATGGGCTGTGCCGTTTTAACGGGTCCTGTGGGCAAGGGTGTTGGCAATAGGTCCCCTTTCGAGGCTCCTTCAATGCCCTCATCCAGAGTGAGCTACTTTTCAGGAGTCTCGCTCCCAACCGCCTTCAACAGAGAACCGTCATGGTCCATCAAGCAACGGAACAGAAATATCGTTTGATCACTCGCAGTGACTTTGACGGGCTCGTCTGCGCCATTCTCTTGAAGGAGTTGGACATGCTGGGGGACATCAAGTTCGTGCACCCCAAGGATGTTCAGGATGGCAAGATTGAGGTCAATGAGAACGATATTCTGACGAATCTTCCTTACGTCCCGGGCTGTTTCCTCTGTTTCGATCATCATTCGAGTGAAAAGCTTCGCAACTCGGGTGTCGAGGATGATTGTTATGTACTTCAGGCGGATGCTGATTCCGCGGCACGCGTCGTTTTCGACTATTTCGGTGGCGCCGAGCGATTCCCAGGTATCAGCGAAGAAATGATGACCGCCGTCGATAAGGCGGATGCGGCACGATTTGAGCGTCAAGATGTGTTGAATCCGACAGGCTGGGATTTGATGTCCTTCCTGATGGATGCACGAACAGGTCTGGGACGCTTTCGCACGTTTCGCGTTTCCAACTACCAGCTGATGATGGATCTGATCGAATATTGCAAAGATCACACGATCGACGAAATTTTAGCGCTGCCGGACGTCAAAGAACGGGTTGATCTCTACCTGGAACATACCGAGTTGATGGTCGATCAGATTCGACGCTGCTCGGTCGTTCACGACAACTTGGTCGTGCTCGATCTGCAGGCAGAAGAAACCATTTACTGCGGCAATCGTTTTATGATTTACGCTTTGTACCCCGAATGCAATATCTCGATGCATGTGCTGTGGGGACTGAAGCAGCAGAACACTGTGTTCACTGTCGGTAAATCAATTTTCAACCGCAGCAGTGACACAATGATTGGTGAGTTGATGCTGCAGTATGGCGGTGGCGGTCATGCCAATGCCGGCACTTGTCAGGTGGCGAATGAAGAGGCTGAACAGGTTCAACAAGAGCTGATTGGTCAGATCACGAATTCGGTTGTTACCGCCTAATTCGTCGCTGGAATTAACCGTTTAGGGAAGATGTCAAGTCGCAACAAGATAGCCTCGGCTGTCTGTTGCGGCTTGACTTTTTTGGTGGCCGAGTATCTTTGGGTGTCGGCAATCGAATTGGCACCTGCTGTCATGATGATCGAGTCAGCATGGTGGTGATGTTCAGCGAGGAAGTGTTTCGCGACGTGCCAGCACCCGTCGCAACATCAGCAATCCGAGGATCGCGAATCCCAGGCTACTCGCAACGCGAACGACGCCTGTTTCGAAGACAACGGTTGCCATCAATACGATTCCAGTGGTGAATGCATAGATCAGCCAGTCGATAACGCGATTCCATGTTCCCCCACTAGTTAAGCGGATGGAATAGAGCGTCCAAGCCGATGCAAAGCAGAAATTGACGTAGACGCCCCAGGCGGCACGGATTCCTGTCACCCGCTCTGATTCTTCGGCTGTCGCCAGGAGTGCCTCTGTGTGACTCCAGTGATAGGCAATCGCGTAGCTGCCGAGAATATGGAGCCACATTGCCAGGCTGCCAAGCAGCCATGACCACGCAAAAATACGTGCTGCCTTGTTGCCGTCAAAAAATTGAGCGGCAGCCCCGACAAACCAGGCAACGGTCGCTACCCAGACGGGGATCAGTATGCCAATCAATTGGTTCATTCAGTCACGCATGTTGGAATATTGGCGATCAGGTGCTTCAGTACGCCTGCGTTTTGGGGATTTTAGCTGAAACCAGAACTGCTCTTGGGCAGTCCTCTGTGGACACAATCGTAGTTGCAAAATCGATTCATCTGTCGGCCGCAATTTGGTAGGGACCTGCTTGTCGCGCTGGGA
>JAQWPZ010000141.1 GCA_029245125.1 Rubripirellula sp. | reverse complement strand
ATGTTGGTGAGTTTCAGGCTACCATCCTCTGACTCTACCCTCACCGCCTGCCGGGGGATCGAACGAGCATTGACCGGTGCAATTACCAAGCGTTGGCTGGTGACAAAATCTTGCAGCCCCACCGAGCCTGAGTCACCTTCTTGTTGGCGACCTATCTCTAATGGCATACGGGAGATCCCGTCCCAAAGCTTTTCCTTACCATCAAAAACGATAACTTCAACCTTGTGCACCACTGGTGTTCCATCTGCGAAGAGATTGGTCTTTCCTGTACCCACGTTCTGGGCGAGTCTAAAATGTACTAGGTGGGGCTGAGCGCTGCACGCCCCATTTTGATCTCAAGGTGGTTCAAGCGATGGATGGGCCGGTCGCACGCTTTATTTCGCCTATCGAGAGGAGAAACGTGCCGATGTAGAGTCGCGTGTTCGAGTCTTAGCGGTCGCGAAAGTCGCTAATTTGCGAAGTCGTTTTCTCCCACACATCGTGCCTGCAAAGGCGAGCAGGTTCGCTGGCATCATTTTCCGACAACCAGCGGTTAGTACAACTGACTGCGGCAAAGCTGAAAATTGAACGTGTAGAAACAGTGAAATCGCTCCCACCGCAGCCGGTTTGAATCTCTGAATCACTCCTGCTTCACTGCTTCACTGGGGCGCTGCTTCACTGGGCGAACGCGTTTCGGTGGGTTTGGTTATTCGTCGCTCAGTAGACGGCGATTTGCGGGCATCCTGATGCTGCGGTTGTAAATTGGCGGGATCTGCAAACACAAAAAAGGCCTGAGACTCACGTCCCAGACCTTTCGATGAATCACTTCGAGGTTCTCGATCAGATTTCCCAGCCGCTGCGGTATTCGCGTGCGACGTATTGGTTGACTTCTGGTCGGTTGGTGCTCTTCAGGTTCACTGGATCCCACTCGATCCGCTGGCCTTCTCCTGCGCGGAGCGCGAGGTTACCGACCAAAATCGTTTCGGTCAGGCGACCGGCGTAGCCGAAGTTCGACATCGTGCCTGGCTCGTACTCACCTTTCACCGTTGCAACAAACTCCCATTTTTGCCGCTGGTCCCCACCACCCTTGAATGGGATTCGTGGTAACCGCTGCTCTGGTGGCTGATAGTCGGTGAACTTTTCTTCCGGCAGCAAGAAGTACTTGGCACCATAATCGTCTGGTGAGAACAAGATGCCTTTGGTTCCGATGATCACTGCACCACTCGTCTTACGACCGCCATCGCGTTGCTTGGCAACACGTTTTTGGAAGCTCTCTGGCAGTTGCGAAATCACGTCCTCTGGCGGCAAGTTACCACCGTCGTACCAGTAAAACTGGCGGGCGGCCAATCCTTCGCTTTCGGGGAATTCGAACATCAGCGAAGAGCTGGCGGGGAACGTTTCGTTCTCAAAGAAACCAGGATTTCGCACTGCCGTGACGGCGATGGGGTCCCAAAGTTTCAGCGCCATCACAGGCATGTTGGTCGTGTGACATGCCATATCGCCCAGGGCGCCGGTGCCGAAATCGACCCAGCCACGCCATTTGAACGAATGGTAGACGTTCTCTTTGTAGGGTCGCATTGGTGCAGGCCCAATCCAGGCATCCCAGTTTAGCGATTCTGGAACTGGGTCAGCACCTTTCGGACGGCCAATCCCTTGAGGCCAAACGGGGCGGTTCGACCAAATGTGAATTGCTTTCACATCGCCAATTGCACCGCTTTGGATGACTTCTACGGCTTCGCGAAGACCGTCTTCGGACGTGCCCTGGTTGCCCATCTGGGTGACAACATCCATCTCGGCTGCCGTTTCACGCATCATCCGCGCTTCGGCGATCGACCATGTCAGAGGTTTTTGGCAGTAAACGTGCTTCTTCAATCGCATCGCACGAACGGCAGCAGCGGCGTGCGAGTGATCAGGTGTGCTGACGGTGACGATATCGACTTTGTCGCCGAGTGCATCGAGCATCTCGCGGTAATCTTGGAACTGCTTGGCATCCGGGAATTCACGTCCTTTCTTAGTGAGCGTCCCGCCATCGATATCGCACAGGCCAGCGATCGAAACACCATGCTCAGCGATGTGGCTGGTGTCACTGCTGCCCTTGCCCCCGACACCGACGCAAGCTGCTGCTGGAGCTTGCAAAGCCGATTGTTGTGCAAGCAGATTTGGACTGGTACCAGCCCAATATCCCACGCCAGCCGTCAAAGCAGCTGATTGGCCCACGAATTTACGTCGAGTCGTTCTTCTGGTCATTGAAAATCCTCGGATGGGTTTGATGGGACGCGATGCGCCCTGTTAACGTCATTTATTTGTCCCCACACCATAACAAAGACGGCGTTTAGAGACAACGATTCAATGCAAATTGGCTGTCAATCATGGGATGCGAACCTGGACGGTTCGTTGTCATTTCGCCTCTAAAATCGTAACCTTACTGCTGTGTCCCTCCGTCATTCCCCTTCCATTTGACCAGATAATGAAACGAAACAGTATTCCGCTCGCTTTTGCCCTAGCTGCGGCCATTTTGTTGGCTGGCTGTGACCGTAAAACCCCCCCGTCTGTCGCTGAGCAGCAAGGCCCGGCTGCTGTTGAGCCGGAACCAACACAGCCAGACGACCCAGCAATGGTGGCCGCGCTCGAGGAAGCTGGCTTTGCACTAACCCGCAACAGCGAGGGGGCTGTGACGGAGGTTTCAGCAGCCATTTCTGGCGCACCGAAACCAGAGGTTCTGGCCAATTTGGCAGGTGTTCCCAGTCTCACTAGCCTGTTGCTGACCGGCCAAGCGATGACTGATGAGGGAACGGAAGTGCTTGCCAGTCTCAAAAATTTGAAGCGAATCGAGATGTCTGACTCGGCAGTCGGCAATCCAACGGTCGCCATTATCAGCCAGCTCCCCAACGTCGAAGTGCTCTTTTTGCGTCGAACGAACGTTACCGACGACGGGCTGCAACCGCTGACGGCAGCGTCCAAACTAAGGGCAATCGATCTTCGTAATACTAACATCAGCGATGACGGGCTGACCCACTTGGCAAAAATCAGTTCGCTGATTGATATCCAGTTGGAGAAAGCAAATATCAGCAATGCGGGAGTCACGAAAATTGCAGGTCTGCCGTTGAAGCAGCTCAATGTCAATTACTGCACAACGATCAGCGACGGTGCTTTGGCGGCCTTGGCCGACACCAAAACGCTGGAGGGAATCCAATTTGATTTCACCAAGATCAGCGACGAGGGAATGCAGCATGTCGCGAATTTCGAGAAGTTAAAACGCTTGAGAATCCGTGGCTGTGACGTTACCGGCGCGGGGATCCAGCACGTTCGCGGACTAAAGAATCTTACCCGCTTGGAATTGCGAGAATCATCGTTCGATAACGCTGGGGTCGAAGCGATCTCGGAACTCCCCGTCACTTACTTGGACATCAGTGAATGTCGCCTCGTCTCAGCGGAGGGCATGCAGGCCATCGGCAAATTAACCGATTTGACCTATCTGAATCTCTGGGAAACCAAGGCCAACGATGAATCGTTAGCAGCCATGAGCGATTTGACAAATCTTCTCGAGTTGAATCTCAAGGCAGCCAACATTACGGACGAATCACTCGCCACTTTGCTGAAATTTCAACAGCTTGAGCGTTTGAACGTGGCTGGGACTCAATTGGGTGACGACAGTTTTCGAGCACTCGGCAAACTGCCAAAGCTGAAGTATTTGAATGTCGCCAACACGAGCATCGGTTTCGATGTGATCGATGAGTTGGCAGAGCAATACCCTGATCTGCAAGTCGTCGAATTCGAGCAATAAGACTCGGTCGCTTCGGTGGCTGGAAAACCCCAGCTCTGGAAATGACCAGCTCTGGAAATGACCAGCTCTGGAAATGACCAGCTCTGGAAATGACCAGCTCATGAATCCCCCGGCACCTGTTACGTAGAGGCAGGTGCCGAATTTGGTCACCGCGGGGGTGGAGACACCAGCGGTGTGTACGATCGAATGGCTACTTGACCACCAGGTTGACGAGTCGTCCCGGCACAACGATTTGCTTGATGATCGTTTTGCCTTCGAGCAGCGACTTGACTTTGTCATCGGCGAGTGCGGTTTCAGCGATCGTTTCCTTGCTGGCGTCGGGTGCGACTTGAATTTTCGTTTTGACTTTGCCGTTGATTTGGATCGGCACTTCAATACTCGATTCAACAAGTGCTGATTCTTCCCAGCTCGGCCATGTTTGAGCGGCGATCGAATCTGATTCGCCAAGGTAGCTCCACAGTTCTTCGCACAAATGGGGGGCGTAGGGCGAAAGCAGGATGAGGAATGGTTTCATCGCGGCGGTCGGGCGTGATTCGCAGCGTGTGAAGAAGTTTGTGAACTCCATCATCCGAGCGATCGCGGTATTGAAACTCATCGAATCGGTATCTTCGGTGACTTTCTTGATCGTTCGATGTAGCATGCGATTTTGATCTTCGTCACATGGTTGATCGGTCAGCGCCGCATTGAGTTGGAATTCATCTGATTTGGCATCAACAATCATTCGCCAAACCCGGTCCAGGAAGTTTCGGACGCCTCCGACACCGGTCATGGCCCATGGTTTTGTCGCTTCCAGCGGCCCCATGAACATTTCGTACAAACGCAGTGCATCGGCCCCGTACTCTCGAACCACCACGTCCGGATTAACGACATTTCCCCGGCTTTTGGACATCTTGTGGGCTCGGCTATCGACGCGGATTTGAGGGGCGTTTTGCAAAACAAACCCTTCCCCTTTTTTCTCGACGGCATCGTCCGTAAGTACGACTGTGCTGATTGTTTGTCCGGTCGCTGTGGTTAGATTTCCGTCTGCGTCGCGTCGTACATCTGCAGCGGACACGGGCGAGTTATCGTCGGTCACATATCCGGTAAATTCCACCTCACCTAAGATCATTCCCTGATTGATCAAAGCGTTGAAGGGTTCAGCCGTGCTGACATGTCCTCGATCGAAGAGCACTTTGTGCCAAAATCGGGAATACAACAGGTGCAATACGGCGTGCTCGGCTCCACCGACGTACAGATCGACAGGCATCCACGCCTTTTCCTTTTCAGGGTCGATCATTGCTTCTGAGTTTTTGGGGTCGATATAACGTAGGTAATACCAACACGAACCAGCCCACTGGGGCATGGTGTTGGTTTCACGTCGATAGCGTTTTCCGTCGACGGTTACGTACAACCAATCGTCGTCGGCTTTTGCCAGCGGCGGTTCGGGGCGTCCGTGCGGTTTGAAATCTTCTAGCTCGGGTAGTCGGACCGGCAGGTCTTCTACAGCGACGGCCCGCTTCTGACCGGTCAGCTCACCCGAGTCGTCGACTTCGTGCAGAATCGGAAACGGTTCTCCCCAAAAACGCTGGCGAGAAAACAACCAATCCCGCAACTTATAGTTGACCGCGTGGTTCCCCTGACCTTGTTCGGCCAATGACGCGGTAACGGAGGCTTTGACTTGATCGGTCTGATTGCCATCAAATTCACCGCTGTTGATGGCGGTTCCCTGTGCTACAAAACAAACATCACCGGCCAAGATCTCGGTTCGTTGGGGATGATCGCCGGGCGGGTCGACAACGGGAACGATGTCCAAGTCGTACTGTTTTGCAAATTCAAAGTCGCGGTCGTCGTGTGCTGGAACCGCCATGATGGCGCCGGTGCCGTAACCAGCCAGGACGTAGTCGGCGACCCAGACTGGGATTAATTTTCCGTTGACGGGATTGACGGCATGGCTGCCGGTGAAAACACCGGTTTTGGCGCGATCGCCTTCGGTCCGTTCTCGGTCGCTCTTGAATGAAGCTTGCTCACAGTATTGTTGAACTGCATCACTCTGTTCGGACGTCACCAAACGCTCGATCATGGAGTGTTCGGGCGAGACAACCATATAGGTAGCGCCGAATAAGGTGTCAGGCCGCGTCGTGTAAACCCGAAGAGCATCTTCGCCCGCCTCTTGAGGAAATCCTGATTTGCCGCGGGCCGCTTTCCAATCGTCCATGCGGGCAGCTTCGCCGATGTAAAAATCGACTTCCGCACCGGTGCTGCGACCAATCCAGTCCTGTTGCAATTTCTTGATTCCAACCGGCCAGTTCAATTCGTCCAGGCCCTCCAGCAATCTCTCGGAGTAGGACGTAATCCGCAGCATCCATTGTCGGAGGGGAATTCGTTTGACGGGGTGCCCGCCACGCTCGCTTTTTCCGTCCTGGACTTCTTCGTTGGCCAACACGGTTCCCAGGGCCGGGCACCAATTCACCAGAGCATCATCTTGATAGGCTAGGCGGTTTGCATCGCGATATTGTTCGACTGCTGCTTCGCCCGCCGACGCTATTTCAGCGGGGATGGGTAGTTCTGAAATCGCGCGGCCACGCTGAGTTTCGCTGTCGAACCAGGTGTCATACAGAACAAGAAAGATCCATTGTGTCCAGCGGAAGTAATCCTCATCGGTGGTCGATACCATGCGATCCCAGTCGTAACTGAAACCGAGCATCTTGAGCTGGCGAGTAAAGTTGTCGATGTTTGACTGGGTTTGAATCCTTGGATGTTCACCCGTTTTGATCGCATGCTCTTCGGCTGGCAGCCCAAACGCGTCAAAACCCATGGGGTGCAGGACGCACTCACCCCGCAATCTTGCGAAACGGGAAACGATATCGGTTGCGGTGTAGCCTTCCGGGTGACCGACGTGCAATCCATCCCCGCTTGGATAGGGGAACATATCCAGGACGTAGCGTTTCTTGCCAGTCGGCAAAGCCGGTGTTGCAAAAGTCCGGTTCTCTTCCCAGTAGGCTTGCCAGCGTGGCTCGATTTCGGACGGATTGTAGCGGGGCATGAAAATTCGGACGGCATGGAGGGAGCGTATGGTTCACCGCAGATTCTAGGATGCCACTGTCGACAGCCATAGACCCATCGGTTTACCACACCAGGGGACCGATTTCGGAGCTGATTGCGGACAGCCCCGTGACGATCAATTGCCGCCTACGGATTCATCAAAACTCAGCCGTCGCAAGAATCACGGTAAACGCTGTTTCTTTTGGGACGTCCCTGATAATTTGCGGACGTTTCGGGACCTCCGTTGCTGGACCTCCAACAAACAGCGAATCAACCTCTACAATGTCGCCGATGAGTGAAAATCCGTTCCCCGAAAGTGAGTTGCCGCGGTGGCTCTACCGTAAGGCCCGCGAGCATGCGATGAAGCAGTGGCGCGCGCTCCCGGGCTATCCCTATGAAACGCTGGCTCGTTTTTCCCACGATTTCGGAACCTGCGTCCGTACCGTCTCGGATCTGATTCGTGGGATGGAGCTATGTGTGAAATCACTGTCGGGAACTGTATTTGCCAATCGCTGGGCTCATTCTGCCGAAATGATTCGAGGGGGAGCGTCGTTGGCCGAAGCACTGACGCCGGCTCATGACCGTTTGCCTGCTTTCTATCTGCCAGTGGTGCGGGCGGGGGAAAAATCTGGGCGGCTTGTCGACGCATTTCAATTCCTTGAGACGCATTGCAAGTTGCTGGCCGGGCCTGCTGCCGCCCTCCGGAAATTGTGGCTCTATCCGTTGTTCATTTTCTTGGTGGGTTCGGCGCTACGAGTCTTCATCCTGTTGGTGCTGGGATCACCGCTAAGTGCGATCGGATTGGCGATTCAGGAAATCATCGGATGGCTCAAACTTGTCGTGTTCCTGCTGGTCATCACCTTGCCGCCGATTCTTGTTTGGGTCGACGAGATTCGTCTTAATGTTCCAATGCTCGGGGATCTGGAAAAGGACATCGCGCTCAACCGCTTTTTTCGAGTTTTGTCATTGATGTATTCGGTTGGCGAATATCGGGTGGAAGCAATGATCCAAACGGCCGCCGCGGCGGTGACCAACCAAGCTGCAAAAAACGATCTGTTACAGGCTGCGGATGCGATTGAAAACCATGCCAGTGTTGCTGAAGCTTTTGCCAAAGTGCGAATTTTGACAAACGATCAACGTGCAACGATTGATGCTGGTGAACTGTCAGGTACGCTGGACCAGGCGTTTGCGCAGTTATCAACCGAAACAGGCGATCGAATGACCAGTACCCTGGCTCTGATTACCCCGATTCTTACCCGTCTGGTAATGATCGTGGTGGTCCTCTCGATCTTGGCAACGATGTTTAATGCATTATTTGCGCGGGTTATCTCATGAAGTCTATTGTTCATCGGAGATTTGAAGTGGTGAAGTTGTCATCACCACCTCAAGGGTGGGCCGCCGTGTTGCTGCTGACACTCGTCGCGTCGATCCTGTCTGAGAATGTTTTCGCCGAACCATTTGTGATTGGGTTTGAACGTTTCGCACGGCACGGTGAGTTGTCGCCCCCCGATGCGGGCGAGCTGTTGATTAACGAGCTGAACTGCACTGCTTGTCATTCCGTCGATGCCGATTGGAGCAATCGGAAAGGAGCCCCGAATCTGACCGGAGCAGGGTTAAGTTTTCAAACCGCTTGGCTCACCCGCTACCTCGCTGATCCAGCACAGGTTGATCCGGGCACCACGATGCCGGATGTGTTGCAGCATCTCAGTCCGCAACGGAAGGCTGAAGCGATCCAAGCACTCGTTGCGTTCCTCTCCAGCCAACAGCGGCCGTTTGCAACAATTAAGGCGGGCGGTGTGACGCCGGTTGTTTATGAATTTTGGAAACATGGTGATCCCGAGCGGGGGAAACGAATGTATCACACCGTCGGTTGTGTTGCCTGTCATCAACCCGACCAAGATTATGAGTCCTTTGACACGACTCCGTCTGCTGTAGATCAGCTCTTGGAGCAACTGGAGCAGGAAGAAATTGAAGAACTCGGGTTGGCTGCGATGGCGAGGCGGGTTGATTCCATTCCCCATGGTGAAGTTTCCCAAAAGTACACACGCCGATCTTTGACGATGATGCTGCTCGATCCCGCCCGGGTTCGCCCCAGCGGTCGGATGCCAAATCTGCGGCTGACGCCCGACGAGGCTGCCGATATCGCGTCGTATCTAATGCTCGCTACCGACATGGCTGTCGATGTCCCCACGCAGCCATCCGCAACGCAGGATACTGCAGCAGGAAATTCGTTTGGCTTGGCAGCCAAGGACGCGTTGATCGAGCAGGGACGGGAGTGGTTCAGTCAATTGCGCTGTGCCCATTGTCACGAAGCAAATGCAGCAAAAGCATTTTTCGCTGCGAGGCCGCTTGCCGAACTTGATTTCTCCGCAGGCGAAAGTTGTCTCAACACTCCATCAGGCAGCATGCCTCGTTACGGCTTGGACGCAGCACAACAAGAATCCATACGAAAAAGTCTGGCTCGTCCGCGGGAAGCCAATGCCGGCGATGCAAAGCAGGCCGTTCGCAACCAATTGATTCAACACAATTGTGTCGGCTGTCATGCCCGAGCGACAACCGTTGATGAGACCGCGTTGGGGGGAGTCGGCCGATTTCGAAAAGCTTACTTCGAAACGGTTGGCCATGTGGACTTGGGCGATGAGGGGCGTTTGCCGCCACCTTTGACCGGGGTCGGCGCGAAACTGACCAGCAAAACTCTCGCCGGTGTGTTCGCCGCGAAGACGGTTCCTTATCGAACTTATCTGACCATTCGGATGCCGGCTTATCATTCAGAATCGATCAAGGGCTTATCGGAATTGCTGCAGGCCGCCGACCGTGACCATGTGCCGAAAAACTCCCAGACGATTCTGTCTGCTAACAAACCGCAAATCGCCAAGTTTTTGCCCGCTGGGCGGCAACTGGCAAATACCGGCTGTGTTCAGTGCCATCTGTTTGCTGGCGAGGCGTTGCCTGGAGTCGTGGGAATCGATCTCAAGGGGAT
>JAQWPZ010000136.1 GCA_029245125.1 Rubripirellula sp. | reverse complement strand
AGAAGAATGGTCTGAAAGCCGGTCAAGATTTCTTCGTCGCTTACAGTCCTGAGCGGGAAGATCCGGGTAATCCTGATTTTTCGGCTGCCGGTATTCCCAAGGTAGTGGGAGCCATCGATGACGACAGCTTGGCGATTGCATGCAAGTTATATGAATCTGCCGTCGCTGGTACTGTGCCTGTTAGTAGTTGCGAAGTGGCTGAAGCAGCCAAGGTTCTTGAGAACATCTACCGCGCTGTCAATATCGCCTTGGTGAATGAACTCAAGGTGCTGTTTGACGAAATGGACATTGACGTTTGGGAAGTGATTAACGCCGCCAAAACGAAACCATTTGGTTTTCACGCATTCTACCCGGGCCCAGGACTTGGTGGGCACTGTATTCCGATTGATCCGTTTTACTTGTCGTGGCTGGCGAGGAAGCAGGGGATGACGGCTCGGTTTATCGAACTTGCGGGAGAGGTGAATCGTGCGATGCCGGGTTACGTTGTATCCCGCACAGCACAGTTCTTGAACGAGATGGAAAAGCCAATTCGTGGCAGCAAAATCTGTATGCTTGGTGTGGCTTACAAGAAGGATGTCGACGACCCTCGCGAAAGTCCATCTTTTGAGCTGATGGAGTTACTGCTCGAACTTGGAGCTGATTTGACGTACAGCGATCCGCATGTGCCTTCGCTCCCGTCGATGCGGCATTTTGATTTGCCAGCGATGGGCAGTCAGGCTTTGACACCGGAATTCCTCGCGAGCCAAGATGCGGTGCTGATCGCTACCGATCATACCGATTTTGATTACGACACGATTGTGCAGCACGCTCCATTGATCGTTGACACTCGCAATGCGACAGCGGATGTCACTCAGAACCGCGACAAGATTCGCAAGACCTAGTCGCACGCTCACCCTACCGATGATGATCTGTATCCCTGGCTAAACGCTCGGGTCGTTACGGGGGATCGACTCTATTGGTCGGCGTTGCGTCATCAACGCACCGTACAAAATGTACCCGAGCAGGCTGCCGGAGCAATAAAGAATGATGTCGGTAGCATCTGCGACCAGTGGTATAAGGAACGCTTGAGAGACTTCGATCGCTACCGCGATTAGGAGAGTCCAAATCGCGATTGCCCCGACGACTGCCTGGCGACTTGACAGTCGCACGCTGGCCAGCCAGCCGGTTAGGAGAAACCCCAGGAGCGAGAAAGCGGCTAGCTTTAGCGAGATATTTTCCAATGCTTGGAACTCCGAGGAGCGTTGGGCTCTGGCGAAAGGCACAGCCCAAATTCCCTGCATCCTTTCGATTAGTAAGTTGGAATCCGCTACAACTCGATCAAAGCGATAAGTAAAACTGATGTAGATCGCGAGCGTCCAGGATGCGGCCGCTCCCAGCCAGACATTCGCACGGTCCCAGCGTCGGGCGGTTGCGAAGGCTGTTTCGGAAAAACGGACACCGAGAAATCCCCAAATTCCACTTAAAAGCAACGCTGTTGTCGAAGTTTCTCGACCGTAAATGGGGAGTGAAACTAGTTCGACTAAGACGCACCAGAAAACAATTTGCCGAACAGCTACTCGTCTCGAAGTCTGTTTCGCCAGAACCACGCCGAATGCGAAGGCCCAGGAGCCGAGTAAACACTTCTTCGCTAGATCACCGAGTCCCTGCACATCGGCGAGCGGCATCCAATTGAAATTTCCTTTTGCATTTTTCGCTGCCCACTCGGTTGGGGTGAGCATGATGTCAAAGGGCATCATGCCATGTAAGACCAACGCTATCGCGGCAATCTTTGCAACCAACGAGATTCGAGGGAAGCCTCTGCTCAGTGTTGGGAAAGTCCGGGCAGTTTGAATGATCTGCTCACCGCACAATTGCCATGCCAGCACGCCTATGATTCCACCGACGTAGCCAGCAGCCATATCGTTAATGGAGCGAACGCGGGGGGGAAACCATACTTGCATCGCTTCGATGGCTGAAACGATAACAATTTGCAGAAGTGCAAATCCTATCAGCACCAGTTGCTTGCGTCGAAAGGAAGATTTTGGCCATTGGCAGGCGCCGGCGAAGAAAAAACCAAATGGTATTAGTACCAAGCCATTGGCGACCCAGTCAGCGCGTTTTCCAAGACCCAGCCAAAGCCAGGGTGTTTGCAGGAACCGCTCCCACACCTCTGGCAGCGATGCCGGACGAAGCTTAAGCGGAATCGCCGACGCATAAATGGTCGCAGCCAACGAAAGGATGGCAAGTAAGGCCAGGATTTGTTGGATTCGCCGCTCTGCAAGCATGGGGTTTGTCCAAGTAGGGCAGTTTCAACGTCCCCTACGGGGGTAGTCATTGTGACTTCATTAGTCATCTTGATCTAGGGCTCTGGCAGGTTGTCCGACCGTAGGACATGAGGGCGCGTAGCAACGAGGTTAATCGTGACAACCGGCATCTTTCGGATTTTCGTGAAATCAATTTTGATTGATTTGTCGGCTTTTATACTGCAACTGAACAGTTCTTGATTTCAATAGAGCTGTGAACTTCATCCGTTAGTGGTCGAAAAATTCATGAGCAGCGAAATTCCTCGACTCGATCACTCGGTGTCCCTGTCCGATCAACTACGACAGCAGCCAGCCAGTTTCGGATTAAAACAAGAAATGCAAATCAGTTCGTCGCTAGGTGAAAAAAACAATCTCGGTCCCAAACCGCGGTCGAAGAAAATCCGTCTTCGGCAATCACCGCGCCATCATAGGCAGCGTCTTCGTGGAAGAAAGCTCTGGTTGGTGTACTTGCTGCTTTACCTCATCATCGGCTGCTTGATCTGTTGGTGGTACTTGGAGTATGTCCGCTTGTGGCAATGAGTCGTACGTCCTTAAATGGGCGAACGGTTGTACGATCAACGTCGTGCCTGCGATGCGGTCAAATTATAGGTTTCCTATCAATCTTGCTCTACTTGGTGTCGGTCGAATGAAAGTTGGTGTCGCCCTTTCTTGCAACTGACGCGAACGCTCGAGGGGGGGCGTTTCCGCAGGGCTCCTTCAGTCGATCGCTCGCTTGCGTTTGCGATGGCTCACCTAACTATGGCCTTTCTGCGAGGTGGAAATGCGATGCTTGCCCATTTTTTAGCACGCTGTTTTTCTGCAGGTTCCCATTGGATTTCCGGGCGTCACGCAATGCTGATTCGATCTTGTTGGGATCGCAGGAAAGCTTTGTGTCGTCATGCGTCGAGCAGCTGAAAGTGAGTGAGCTTTGAGAGTCGCGTGCAGCTATTTGTGATCCCAATGGCGAAACCATTGATGAACGGTACTATCAGCGATAAGGTTCTCAAGGTGGATCAAAGATCGGTAGTCAGCGAAGGAGTGAAGGATTCGCACGATTGCCGGGTTAGGATTCGCATTGACGGCCCGCTGAGTTTCCGCAAACTCGCTGCCCGCCACCACTCCGTCAGTCAAGAAGAGTTTCGACGGGGTGGTGCCGTTTGAGATGTGTGTATTGTCAGGTGAGTCGAGTCAGGTATCCGACGGTAACCGAAACTGGCTCATTCAATCCAGCGGCAAGTTTGTCCAAATGCTTTTCGGTATTTGAGAGTAACCTTGCTGTTGTTGGGCCTCACATAATGGCGGCCAGCGGTCGGTAAAGACCGGTGTATTTGGAATTACCCTGCCAATCGGTTGGTTCGGTGTTTTTTCGCTGACTCGGGCAACTCAGCATCCAATGCACTCGCTGCGGTAGGCTACATTGCAAATTGCTAGACAGGATTGGTTTCAATTTTGAGATAGAGATTCTCGCTACCGATATTCCAACGGAAAACAGCAAGAGTATGTTACGATTCGCGATGGTCGCAGGAGCTCGGCCAAACTTTATGAAGATCGCTCCTATCTTGCGTCAGCTGGATAATCGAGATGGGGTGCAGACCACGTTAATTCATACAGGTCAGCATTACGATCGCAACCTGAGCGACGTGTTCTTTGAAGAACTGGGTATCCGCAAACCTGATATCTCCTTGGGAGTGGGGTCCGGTTCTCACGCACAGCAAACCGCAGATGTCATGGTCGCGATCGAGAACGTGCTGTTAGAATCCGCAGGTCGGGGAGCACCATTCGATCGATTGATTGTTGTGGGAGATGTTAACTCAACCATGGCGGCGGCAATCGCGGCGACAAAGTTGCATGTGCCGGTGGCGCATGTTGAGGCCGGACTGCGGAGTTACGATCGCAATATGCCGGAAGAGATCAATCGATTAGTGACCGATGCGATCGCTGACTTACTGCTGTGCAGTGAACCGGCGGGCGTGGAGAATTTGCTCCAAGAGGGGCATGACAAGTCCACCGTGCATTTGGTCGGAAATGTGATGATCGATACCCTGTTGACTCAAGTTGAGCGGGCGAAATCACAAACGACATTGAACCGGTTGGGGCTTAAGCAAGGCGAGTATGGTGTGGTGACTTTGCATCGGCCATCGAATGTTGATGACAAAGATACGCTAGCTGGCTTGCTCACGGTATTGGCGGAAATATCAGAGCGAATGTCGCTCGTGTTTCCGGTTCACCCGCGCACTTTGGCCCGCATTGAATCGTTTGGTTTAACTTCGATTTTGGAAGCTTCGCCAAGTATAAAGTTACTAGATCCATTGGGTTACCTCGATTTTTTATGTCTTACTTCCCAAGCTCGTGTGATTGTGACCGATTCCGGTGGCTTACAGGAGGAATCGACAGCACTTGGTGTGCCGTGCTTGACGATGCGGGCGAACACAGAACGGCCGATCACCTGCGATGGGGGAACCGGGACCTTGATCGGTAGTGACGCTGAAGTGTTAAGGGACAGTCTCGAAGCTGTCCTTGCTGGGAAATACAAGCAGGGCTCCTGTCCTGCCCTTTGGGATGGCAATGCTGCTGAGCGCATTACGGATGTTCTACTCAGCGTGTCACGGATGTCTTGATCGGGGGTAAGTGACTGATTCGCCGTCGCGTTTTCCGGTGTTAGGGTTAGGTGCGCAATCGTCGTAGGGGCGGCATTCCACATGAGCACTGATTCGAACCGCAGACGTGCATTTGTTATGAATCAGCGACTGTCGAAATGCTTGGCGGACGAATTAAGCGAAAAAATCCCTTGCTTGGGCAATTCATTCACTGATCATTTCTCAGCGATGAATGCTCGGTAGAACGGCGAGGTTGCGATTGTACGCACCGGATCATCGGAGATTGCCGAAAGTTTTTTGGATTCCAATGCGGGAACCCATCCGCAAACTATGCTTTCGTTATCGGGGTGATAGTAGTTTTACGCAGCGTTCCATCGGCAAGTAATATGAATTCTTCCCTACTCGACACGTTCCAGAGCGACCCGGCACCACACGCTGAGGTGTCGGTTGGCCCAACTACTGATAATTCATTGGCTGAATCCAAGTCGAAATTTACTTCTCCAGTTTCGACTGTAATCACGCCAGAAGTGACCCAGCAGCAACTCGAAAAACGCCAAATGCGTCCTGCGACGCTACTGCTGTACATACTGCTTTACATTGTGGCGGGCGGCGTTATCTATGGCGCGTTCCAGCTTTGGTTGAAATCATGAGCTTCCTGTTCATGTGTGTCTCACTCAATCATCCTCGCTTGGGTTGGCTGCAGGCATTGCATTTTGAGTTTTACAATCGAACAGGTAATCGACACAGCTTTCGATGATGATTTTCAGCAGGGGACTTCATTGTAGGTACTCCCCGAATAGCATTGGCGTGGTTGCGTCGCTTGTGCAAAATGCGTCCGATTGCACGTGGGCTCGGTGATTCAGTCGCTTCTACCGCGACTGAGTACTAATCGACGGTTCAACGTTTTAGTGGTGCTGTTTTGATCGGCTTGGCGTAGCGGCGGTTCAGTGCTGTGCGACGAGCGACATGGACTGCGAGACGGGGATTCTCGCAGTGTGGATTTGGCTGCACTCGATTCCGTCAAGGTGAGCCGTTCCCTGCCGCTGTTGTGTGTGTCGGGCGTGAAGACAGACAGTGGGCGGACTGTCATTTGGTTGTGGAAACCTGTTCACTGTGCCAAGACTGATCGGCGAGGTGTGGGCGGGCGAGGAGGGCCGCATTTTTCTGAAGATCAGTGGCCGACGTCCGGTTTCTGCCTGCGACACGATGCTCGCTCTGGCTGAGCCAGAGGCAATGTTCTGTCATCTGCAGCAAGTCGCTGCATCAATGAGTTCACCACGTCCGATCTGTCAACGTAGCGTTCGCTGGCTTGGTATGAGAGTCGTCTCAATCATTCGAAGCGTGTTTGCGTCTGCCCTTGGAGCATGTTGTAGTCGATCGCTGAGGAATTGTTCTGCTGGTTGACAAGTGACTGATCCGCCAGAACACTCGCTTCATCCTATCACGCCATGGACGTCAAGCGGGTTCTGAGCCGAGTCTGTCGAGATCCGAGAATCACGTTGTTTTGAACAGGGGCTTAGCCTTGCAAACTGAATAGTGATGGCTTTTGAAATCTGGTCGTCGGATTTATGGAGTTCACCGACGATCAAGAAATGAAGAATCGTCTCCCCTTCAAGTTTCCACTGCGAATCTCTGGCTGCCTGCAATTGTGGTCTCGTGGGATTGGTTCGCTCGTGATTGCACGGACTTTGGTAGACTCGTTAGCGTGAATTAGAACGGCGACTCAATCGAAGCTGACACCCATGGTGGATGTTGAAACGAATATTCGGTCAGATGTTTGGACAATTCCAAATGGGCTTTGTATCTTTCGTGCTGTTGGTTCACTCGGTTTGCTACCGCTGGCAGTGATGGAGCAGCAGGCTGCAGTACTGGCGTTGTACCTGATCTTAGCGTCAACCGATTTGGTGGATGGGACGATCGCTCGTCGGTTCAACCAAAGAAGCAAGATAGGTCCCAAGCTGGATAGCATTGCAGATGTTACGATGTATTCGTGCCTTGCATTGTCGATCCTGGTGATGCGTCGCGACGTGTTTGTGGATGCGATCACTTGGATTGTGGTGGCGATCGCATCTTACTTCGTCGCTTGTGTGACCTCGTTGGTCAAGTTTCGCTGCTTGCCAAGTTATCACAACTGGTCGGCCAAGGTCGGTTTCTTCGTAGCGATATTGGCGTCGATTTCGCTTTTGATCGACGGGCCTGCTTGGCCGCTTAGAGCCGCGTTCAGCGTGGTGACGATCGCTAACTTAGAGAGCATCGCGATTACGATGCGACTGACCCAACCACGGCAGGATGTGCGGTCAATCTTCGACGTGTGATCTGAAAGATGTTGGATGTGAATACAGTCTCAACCCAACGGGGGCATGGCGATTTAGGATTGCCAGTTGCCCTAAGCAACTCGTCTTACCCTAAGCGGTTCGTCGAAAATCAACCTGCGGCAGGTACTGGCTGAAGAACCTCTTTTGGCTCTCGGTCATCGATCGTGGTCGCAAATCAGAATCATCGTTTCTGATATTTTCAGGATCGTAAGATTCTTGCCATTGCGATCGGCAGGCTTCGTTGGCATCCAATTTCACCATCAAAGCTAAGCCTGGGCTCCCTTCGACTCGTTCGCACGGGAGTTCTTCGCCAATCACTTTGAAACCAATTGCCCGCTCGTAGAATCTCGCGTGTCTTGGATGAACCACAGCGAAGATGTACTCAACATCATTGTGGATTCCAAATCGCTGAACCAGTTGCGTCAGGCCCAAGAAGATATCGAGCGAATGCAGTCCGCAGTTCTTGGCGATTGCGAAAGAGGTGACTTCGCCAACCGCAGAGCCCACGGGAACCGCTCCGAGCATTTCTGGGTGTGAATGTTCCGATGGCATTCCAAACGGACCAGGTCGAACGAGGGTCAAGCAGCCAACGACTTGGCCGTTTCGAATTGCTACGAAAACTTGGGATTGTCTCCAGAAATGAAATGGTTCCACGCGGATTGGTTGATTCTCTGTCGATAATCCTGCAGCGGCATAGCGTTGTTGCAGTAATCGAAAAGCGGAATAAAGCTCGAGTCGAGTTTGGGCCAGACGAAACTCGATATCTTCCCACTCAGGACGCGGCTCACCACCCTGTTTGTCTGATGGCACGGAAAATCGTCCGCTGATCAGTCGTGTGTTCTTGGCTGGTTTCACGGATGCCCTTTGTGGATTTGGTGCGTTGCTCACGCGAAGATAAGTCGGTGCTGGCGAGCTGGACGTAATCGGGCTCAGTGGCGGATTCTGCCTACCAAATTTTATCGACGGCCCGACTGGAAGAACTTAATAGGAGAATCGTCACAATCGTGTCAACGCAGCGATGGCAGATGATACGTCATCGTTCTGAGTGCAGGGGTGACAGTCGTTCAGTAGCGGCGAGTTAAGGTTGATGGCACTTGAAGTTGTTTCACGCGAAGCTGTCCTGGATAGTTTTCATCTCTCATTACTCACGACATGGAGTCTATTAAGGGAAATGCCTCAGGACGGAAGCATTGAAGAGAGGCTGGTCGTCGGAAACGATTGCGACATCCAAAATACGACCAGCAGCGTCGAAATCGTTGATTGGCCGGTTAATTGGCCGCAGATTATTGACGCAGCAGTGCCGCGATTGGCCGGGCACGAGTCGGCGTGGATCGACAGTATTTCGTCTGGGCTTCGACAGCGAGTTTATTGCTTGCAGACGCGTCGCGATAATGATGTCACCGGTATCCTGCCGCTGCATTTAGTGTCCGGGCCAATTTTTGGAAAATTTCTTGTTTCATCGCCCTACATCAATACCGGCGGTGTTTGGGCCCAGAGCCACGACGATGCTGCTGCTCTTGTTGGTCGGGCTTGCGAATTGGCTGATGAATTGGATGTGAAGTATTTAGAACTTCGGCATGAAACACCTGTGGAACATCCACGCATCAATTTCACTCGTACTGATAAGGTTCACATGCGTCTGGAATTGCCTGACTCTTCAGATGCGTTAATGAAATCATTCAAGAGTAAGCTTCGCAGCCAGGTTAAGAAATCGCGTGAGTACGGCCTCGTAGTCGAGTTTGGTGGAGAAGAATTGCTGGCAGATTATTACGCGGTGTTTGCTCAGAACATGCGAGATCTTGGTACACCCGTCTTTTCGAAATCGTTGTTCGCAAACATCCTTCGTTCCTTTAAGGGTCGAGCAGAGCTATGCGTTGTTCGAAAAGAGAGCCAGCCGATTGCCGCGGGGGTGCTGATTCACAATCACGGCGTCAGCGAAGTACCGAGTGCCAGCAGTCTGCGGGAATTCAATCGGACCAATGCAAACATGTTGATGTATTGGCATTTGATGTCGCGAGCCATCGAACGTGGCAGTCACACGTTTGACTTTGGACGCAGTAGTGAGGGAAGCGGAACGTTCAAGTTCAAATCGCAGTGGGGAGCCAAGCCGCAACCGGCCAACTGGCAGTACTATGTTCGGAAGGGGTCACCTGAAGAAATGCGGCCGGATGATGAGGGGAAACAACGGCTCGTGAAACTTTGGCAGAAACTGCCTGTTTGGGCAACGAAGCTAATCGGTCCGGAAATCGTGCGGGGAATCCCCTAGCCAATGACGCCAAGCAAGGATCGTTGAAGCGGGCTCCAAATCTGTAGCGGAAAGTCGGCCATTGGCATTCAACCTGCTCAAGAAACTATGTTCAATGGTCGATGACGAGGTGGTATGGATCCACCCGGTTGCGCCGATTGAACGGTTTCGATGCTTTGGAACATTGCCTTACGCACTCTGCTTTCAGACCGCGGCAAATTGCTGGCGGGGCTGGTCGGGGTAATCTTCTCGGTCGTTCTGGTGAACATCCAAGGTGGTTTGTTTTTTGGGCTGATCCACAAAGCCAGCTTGTTGGTCGACCACAGCAATGCCGACATCTGGGTCGGTCATCGTGGGATGCATAACGTTGATTTTCCACACCACATCCCTGAACACTGGATTCATCGTGTCCGCAGTATCCCTGGGGTGGCCCAAGCCGAGCCGATGCGGATCCATTTTTCTGAGATGAGCTTGCCGAATGGTGATTTCGAAGGCGTCATGGTGGTCGGGCTGAAAGAGGGAACCAACTTGGGACGCGCCTACGAGATCGCGGAAGGTCCAGAGGATGGGTTGTCGTACACCGACGGAGTGGTGGTTGATCAATGTGATGACCAGAAGTTGGAATATCCTAAAATCGGTGAAACACGTGAGATTGGTGGCAGCCGGGTTCGAGTTGCCGCAAAGTGCTATGGCGTTTTGAGTTTTTTGGTCACCCCTTACGTATTCACTACCTACGACCGCGTCATCGACATCACTGACGGCGATCCTTCAATGGCGAGTTATTTTTTGGTTCGCGTCGCACCGGGAATTGACCGAGAAGCTGTTTGCGAAGAGATCCGTGGACGTCTTGAGGACGTGACTGCGATGACATCTGAGGACTATGCCGCGACGAGTGTCAGGTTTTGGATGACTCGAACGGGGATTGGTCTGAGTTTTGGAGCGGCAACAGCCCTTGGGCTGCTTGTTGGACTGGTGATGGTCGGCCAAACGTTGTATGCCATGGTTTTGGACCGGATCAGTGAATTTGCAACCCTGAAAGCGATGGGGGCGACCGAACGTGAAATCTTGCTGCTGCTGACGGCTCAATCAGCACTGGTCGCAGTGGTTGGGATCTGCATTGGATTGATTCTCACCTTCGTAATTAAGGCGATTGTGAGCACTCCGCGAGCCGCAATCGATATTCCACTGCTTCTGTATTTTACGAGTGCTGCTTTGGTGCTGTCGATCTGCTTACTTGCATCCGCGTTGCCATATCTTCGCGTCCGAAGCGTTGATCCCCACACGGTTTTGCAGGGGTAGCGAGAAGATGGATCGGGGAGTTCTAGTGTTGCTGCATCGCGAACTTGAAAGGTACGGAGCGGAATGCTTGCAGCTTTGCAGACGCACACTTGAAGCAGCGCGGTGCAATTGGGAGGGGCTCGGTTGATGCCAGCTAACCACACTTACCGAATGCCCGACACAATCCCTGGCGTTCAGGCAGTCACTTCGAATTCGATGGATAGACAAGACAATTCCGACACTGCTTCCGCAGAAGATCATCGTGTCTTGCTGGCATCGAATATATGCAAATCCTATTCGATCGGTGGTGAGCCTCGCCGGGTTCTCGATGATGTTGACTTTCATACGTACGCTGGCGAAATGGTTTTCTTGTGCGGGCCATCTGGGAGCGGGAAAAGTACGCTGCTTTCGATCATGGGATGTTTACTTGAATGCGATTCCGGAGAGGTCTGGATCAGTAATCGACGCGTCGATCAATTGAGTGTTGCCGAACGAACCAGAGTTCGTCGGCAGAACATTGGATTTGTATTTCAACGATTTCAATTGATTCGTGGTCTAAATGCGGAGGATAACGTTGCGGTGCCATTGACCCTTCAAGGGGTTTCGTTGAACGATGCCCGTGAGCGGTCTGGTGATTTACTCAGTCGTGTTGGTTTAGGATTGCACCGAAAGCAACAGCCCAATGCGATGAGCCCGGGCCAATGCCAACGTGTTGCGCTGGCTCGCGCATTGATCACTGCGCCAAGATTGTTGCTGGCGGATGAACCGACCGCAGCATTAGATGGGAAGAGTGGGGGCGAGGTAATGGAACTGCTGGCGGAATTAGTTGCCGACACGGGTTCGGCGACTGTGGTCGTCACGCATGATCCGCGGATTCTGGGATACGCCGATCGAGTTTGTGAAATCGAGAATGGGCAATTCAAGTGAAGAACACAATTACGGCCACGATCACCATCGCATTATTCGGGACAGCTTTGTTCGTTGTTGAGCAGAATCGTCAGCGTCATCTATCGGTCAGGCCAGAGATCAATGTAAACCCTGTTGCCAAAATTGAACTCACTCACGCGGTTAGATCGCCCGGTCGAGTTGAGGGACTGACCGAGGTTGTTGATTTGCGGGCGCGGATCAGCGAGCAAATTCAGCAGATTCACGTCGCGCAAGGTCAATGGGTCGAAGCAGGTGAAGTGTTAGTAAGCTTGGATTCAAGCCAATTGATGAGTTTGCGTGATTTAGCTTTGGCGAAGTTGACCGAGGCGGAAGCAAGAAAAGACCGGATTGAAAATGGGTTTCGGGACAGCGAGATCGAAACAGCACGACACGAAGCGGCTGCGGCGAATGCAAGGCTCGAGGGTGCTGAAAAAGCTTATCAACGAGCTCTCATTCTCTTGCGGCAATCTGCAGCCAGTCAACAGAATGTCGACGACCTGTTTGCCGAATGGAACGCTGGTCAAGCGTCTGCGGCGGCCGCTGTAAGTCGATTGGAAACGATTTCCGCGCCGCCACGGGCAGACGAACTGCTCGCTGCCACCGCCGCAGTATCGGCGGCTCGTGCGGAATTGGAGTTTTCGAACACCGAACTCCGTCGCGCGGAAATCATAGCGCCGGCCGCTGGTCGGATCTTGGATATCGAAGGTGAGGTGGGTGAGTTAACCGGCCCTGATAGTGAGCAACCGGTGATCGTTATGTCCGACACGTCCAAGCTTCGCTGCGTTGCCGAAGTGGATGAGTACGACGCATTGAAAGTGACGCTCGGTCTTTCGTGTGAAATTACCAGCGATGGTACCGAAGGTGTTTTGGCCCGCGGTACGGTAGCGGAGATTGAACCGCAAATGCGGCCGAAGCAGATGTTTGGGCAATGGGCTGGAGAACGAAGCGACGTTTACAGTCGTCGTGTTTGGATCGACCTGACCGAGTCAATTGATTTGCCGGTCGGATTGCCTGTCGATGTTTATATCGAAGTGAAAATACCTGCCGAGAGCTAGGTTCGCGACTATACTTCGATCGAACCTCTATAGAACGTTCGATCTTTCTCAGTCGGCGGGCAGTTTGATGGATGATTCTCCACCAGTTAAGAATCTTTGGAAGCGAAGGTTTTACACGCTTGCTTTCTTGTCGGTGTTCACAACGTTGATGTTGTCGTTTTCGCCGGTGCGAGCGATCGTTGCATTGCCACTTATTGTTCACGATGAGGCTGCTGAAGGTGACGTTGCGTACGTGATGGCTGACGGACCAGCATCATGGGAACGCTTGCGAGCAGCGTCCGATTTGTATCACTGGGATCGAATCAAGCGAATCGTCGTTCTCAATGAGCAGCAAGGAGCCGGATATAACTTCATCCTCCACCGCACCGCACCGAGGGTCGAGCGGGTGACTGATTACTTGAAGTTGTATGGTGTACCTTCGGAGGCGATTAGCACAATTGATCCAGCGGGCTTGTCAAAATTCGGTTCGCTGAATGAGGCGAGATCGTTTGCGGCTCAGGAAACCAATGTCGAAAGCTTGGTGATCGTTACCTCGCCGCCTCATACGCGACGGAGCCTGCTGAGCTTTCGACGTTCACTTCCCCAAAATGTCAGAATTACTAGCTACTCCGCTCGCGGGGATTATGCGTCGGACAGTTCCGAGATCCATTCACCGCTCTGGATCGAGTATGCGAAATTGGTCGCTTATTGGTTCGTGGCCTAGCAGGCTGCGGCAGCATCACGTAGGCCGGCAGCATCACGTAGGCCGGCAACATCACGTAGGCCGGCAACAAGGAGCAACAGCGACACAGTTCCGGCTTTGTTGAGAATGCGGACCGTAAGAGAATGGCGGAACATCGAAGCTGCATCAGCCTGTAAATCGCTTCGGCGGAAAATGGATCGGTCGTTGGCCAGTTCCACCAGCATTTACGCGGTCAGTTCGTGGGGAAACCAATCTTCCGCAATCACAGAGAGGCGTTGGCTGATTTCGTTTCTTTCCGAGCGAGTTCGGTGAAGGAGGTGACACATTCTTCACTGAGTGCCACCGGTGCTTGCAAACCATTTATAATGTTGCTCGTGATTCAGGTGAGTTTGGCTCTCTGCCCCGGAGGTTCTGATGCGTCGATTCGCATTGTCGGTTGTGTTATTGATCAGTTTTTGTGCACTGGTTGCGGCCGAAGATCCACCGCCGGGCTTGTTAACCCCCGAAGATTTCTTGACGCTGCACAAGGATCTTGCGAAGTGCCCTGAAGAACCCTGGCGGACGATTCCCTGGAAGACGTCGGTGCTCGAGGGTCAGCGGATCGCCGCAGTGGAGGGTAAGCCGATCTTTATTTGGGCGATGGATGGGCATCCGCTCGGCTGTACGTGAAACAATGGTGTTCTCGACCGTGCGTCGAAATTTGCTGATCCCGAAATTGTTCGTCTACTCAAGAGTAAGTTCGTCCCCGTCGCGATCGACCAAGCCTATCAGCGACGACAAAAAGATACCGAAGGTGACTTCTATCGAAAGATCGCTGGCCAAAGTCCGCGCAGTGATTTTAACAACACGACACAGGGGATTTACGTTGCGTCTGCTTCGGGCAAGCTGCTGTTGTACAACAACAATCGCGATACGCCGAAAGTTCGACGCTTGATCAAAGCGGCGTTGCAGCAATTTGAGTCTGGTGGAGGGGGGCCCAGATTTGCTGATCCAATCGAGATCGAATCGGTGGATGCTCGCTACAACGTGACACCGCCTGAAGGAGGGCTGGTGCTGCGGGTTCAGGCGAAAGTGATGGACGGATATGAGCCGACAGACAATCAATGGCGTCGGATGGTTCAAACCGCCCAGTCTCGTGACAACTTGTGGATCACGGCGGATGAGCAGCGTGCGATAGCCGCTGGAACGATTCCGGATGCTGTGCAGCGACGGATCGTCCGTTATCACTTAGTTGATAACACTCGTGGCGAGCCTCCGATGTGGCGTAGCGATGAGATTCGCGAACTTAAAATGAACATCCGTGATGGCGAGGTGGTTGGTCAGGTACGGCTAAGGACTGCTAAAGGTGATCGCGGTTTCACCGCGACTATTCGCGGTGAAATCGAAACTCGAGCTGGTCGAGTGACACGCTGGGATTTTGTTGCAAGCGGTGATTTCTGGGGTGAGGGCGCCTACACGGGTGGCGCCCCTCAAGGCAAGTTTCCACTCGCAATCGCGTTCACGATCGCCGATGGTACTGATCTCGCGGATAAGATTCCTCCGCAAGGATCACGCGGTTGGATCGACGGCTATTGGCGGGCTGAATAATGCTTTCTGGTATTCGTGAGCGACGCCCGGTAGGTTTCACCTTCAATCGAGTTCGCAGTTGCTTCGTGGTGGGCGGCGTCATTCACGTGCACCCCGCCATGTTAAGTTTTGTTTGACTTTGACGGCTGTTGTTTGCCCTTGCCGGGGTTTGTCACGCTTTCGTACTTTCCAATCATCCTGTGGGGGGATGGTCGCTGGGAATTCGGTTGTGTTGGTACGTGTGATCATCCTGTTAGGCTTGCCCTTCGTTGCGTTTTCAGCCGCGGCGCAGGATTCGCTGCTTAAATTGGAAGCACCGGACAACACCATTCGCTTGAATCCCACTCGCTTGAATCCCAATTGGTTGCGGTGGTCCCCCGACTTGGTCGAGGAAGTTTCACGCGACATGTTGGATCAGCCGGTTCGGCTTCCCCAAACAGATCCAGGCGATTTAACGCTATCAAACGAGGTAGTTCCATCAAGCGATCTGGCAGAATTTAGGAGGCCGTTGGAGTCGAACGGTTCAACTCGGCCTGTCCATTCAGCCGTTGCCCATCCAAGCGTTGCCCATCCAATCGTTGCCCATCCAATCGTTGCCCATCCAATCGTTGCCCATCCAATCGTTGCCCATCCAATCGTTGCCCATCCAATCGTTGAACGAGCAGTGGCGACG
>JAQWPZ010000125.1 GCA_029245125.1 Rubripirellula sp. | reverse complement strand
TATCGAATTTTTGATCAATCACGGGCACAGGGCGTCATTACTGATGATCGTGGTCTCGGTACACGGGTGGCACGGCGACTGTTCTACATCGTCGATCCCCAGCGAAGAAAAGCTGGTATCCCTTGGTTCCTGAATCCAGTCATGGTCAAGGAGTTTCGTTGCCGCCGGTTTGGTCGGATGCAATGGCTGCTGCGACTGATCGCTTTTTGCGCAGTGGTTTCGATGGTTTTGACCTCGATGACAGCGTTGGGCGTGACGTCCTGGGGTGTGAATAGTATTGGTGCCTTGTTGGTCGTCCTTCAGGTAATGCTGGTTTTGGTGCTGACGCCGAGCCTCGCTTCCGGATTGATTAGTGGTGAGTTGGATAGCGGCGGCTGGGCGTTGCTGCGGATGACACCGATGTCGGCAAGGCAAGTGGTGACGGGGAAGATCCTGAGTGTCATCTGGACGCTGCTGCTGGTGTTGATGGCCACGTTACCGGGTTACATCATGATGATCGTGATTCAGCCGACGATGGTAATGCAGGTGCAAATTGTCTTGATCTGCTTGGGATGGACAGCTGCATATGTATTGGCAGTAAGCGCCGCGGTCGGTGGCATGTTTCGGTCGACAGCGGTGTCGACGACGATGAGCTACGTGGTTGTGATTGGTTTGTTCTTGGCTCCGATGGTTGTTTGGCTTAGGCGAGAGGCTCCTTTCGGCCAAGACACGGTCGAGGCGGCCCTCAAAACCAATCCCGTTGGCGCTGCCTTAAGTGCGCTCCAGACGCCCGGTTTCGAATCTTACGATTTACTTCCTGCAGCTTGGTGGTTTGCCGGGTTCGTGTCGTTAATCATGCTCTTTGTTTTGGGGATCCAGGTATGGCGTCTGACACGCCCAGATTGAAAATGAGATTGCAGGCACAAATCACGATCTGGACTCTGTTCATGATCGGTTGCTCTACCGTCGGTGTTGCTCAGGATCGTAAGTTTTGGCCGCGCGATCCCTATCGCGCGTACGAGCTCGATATGTATGAGCGACCGAAGCTCAGTATGCCCAGTAGCTATCAGGTGCATCAGGAAGGCCTGAAAGAATTGTGGTTGAAGGCTCTAGATCGACCTGATCCAGGCTTGCAGCGAATGGTGGTCGACACTGTGGCAATTGCTCATGAACGGGGTGTCCCCGATTTGGAAGAAACTACCGACCGAATGGTGGAGTTATTGCAGGAACCCGATACCCGGGACGATTTGTGCCGTGCGATTGTGCAAGCGTTGGTCAATATGGATGCCAGACAGCACGCGGCGCCAATCGCCGAATTTTCCAAGCAAGATGGCTCAGCAGTCACGACTCTTGTTGAATCTGCTTTAGCCCGCTGGAAGTCAGATGTGTTTGTGGACGCTTGGCTAAAGCGTGTTCGTGAAGGGACGGCCGGAACAGTATCGACCTCCTTGGCGATCGAAGGACTCGGGGCACTGCAGGTGTCCGAAGCGGCAGAATCGGTCGAGCAAATTGTTGCGAATCCCGGTCAACCAGCCAAATTAAGAATGGTTGCGGCACGGAATCTTGGGAGGCTTCGCGATGATGACACCGTGAACGTTGCTTCCGCGATGCTGACGCAGACGTCGCCTTTTCCAGAATTGCCTGCCCTCCTGGCGATTGAGTTGCTCTCTTTCAGTGACAGCGACGCCGCGATTGATTTATTAACGCAGTTGCTTGATGCCGAACGTACCGCGGTTCAGGCGTGTGCGCTCGAGCGGTTGTACGAGATTGATTTTCAACTCGTCAACCAACAGGCGGAGAAATTGGTTGGGAGTTCGGATTCGAATGTTCGCCGGTTGATTGCGAAGGCGATGCTCGAATCCAAGAGTGTCGACCGAATCGAGTTTTTAGCGAATCTTTTGGATGATCCGGTTCCCTCGCTGCGGCGTTTGGTAGCGACTGGGCTCGTTGAATTGGGCCAAATGGAAGCATTGCAGGAAGAAGTCCATACGCAATGTATGCGGATTCTTGATGAGGACTCCTGGCGGGGCTGTGAGCAGGCTTGCGTTGTGCTAGCGCGACTCGATTACAAGCCAAGCGGAGGCCGAATGGTTGAGTTACTGAAGCACCCGCGGGGCGAAGTTAAAGTTGCTTCAGCATGGGGGCTCGGGCAACTGCGATTGGAGGAGCACCTGCCTGATATGGTCGAGCATGCGAATGAGATCTATCAAGCCTTCAAGGCTGGTGAGCTGACTTTGGCACAACGCGAATACGATCAACAGTTGGCTCATCTGTTTAGTGCATTCGGAGATCAGAACCATCAGGGTGCAAGTGAAATTTTGCTCGCTTATGTGCCTCGAGACGATACGCTTGGCAATGATTGCCGAACAGCTGCATGCTGGGCGATTGGTATGCTTAACGTCGAGAATCCGGACGCGAAGATCCTCAAGATGTTGAGTGCGCGAATTCGAGATGTCAGTCTGTTACCTGAGCGTGAAGAAACGCGTCAAATGTCGGCGATTTCGATCGGACGAATGAAGGGTGAGACGGAATTGCCAACGCTAAGAGAGTTCGCCAATCCGATTGGTTCTGCTGGCCGTGCTTGTCAGTGGTCGATCGAGCAACTTACCGGTGAGCCGATGGAGGAGTTGACGGAATCTTCCTACATGAGCGGCAGCTATTTCCTGATGCCAATCAAAGAGTGAGTCGGCTGTTGGTAGCAGGCTTACGGAGTGATTTGCGATAAGGGTTTGGGCAAGGTGTCGCGAGCATTCTGACGGAGGTTTAC
This sequence comes from Rubripirellula sp., assembly GCA_029245125.1. Classification (GTDB taxonomy): domain Bacteria; phylum Planctomycetota; class Planctomycetia; order Pirellulales; family Pirellulaceae; genus Rubripirellula. The sequence continues at coordinate 6,889 of JAQWPZ010000125.1, read as the reverse complement.
TGAGAGGTGCTTTTGTCGCGAGAGATGCTCGCTGCAGGGCATCGCTTCGCGGTTTGCAAAGCACTTCGCTGATCGGTAGACCTCGGCCAAATTTAGAAGGCAATGGCTTTGGAAGCGAGCGGCTCAACTTGGCTGGAGTGTGCGTTCTGCTTGAACCTGAGTGCTTTGCTGTCTAGGTTGGTTGCGGTTCAGCGAGGCGGTGTGCTACGCAGGGCTTAGTACACAAGTATTGTCACCTGTTTGCCGACATGCTCTGCGGTGCTACGCCGTTGCCAACGTCGTTGTCGAATCAGAAAGATTGCCGTCGATATCAAGGTAATCTGTTTCCGATTCGTTGATCTTTGGTGGCAAGGTGCTGAAGTACAAGATGCAAGTCAAGGCGATGCCAGCGCTCGTGACGATCCACATTGGTTGATAGGCTGGGCCGGCCTCCGTGGCGGTCACAAACATGACGGCACCCTCCCATTGGCTGTCTGCAATTCGCTCCATCGAAACGGACAAGGCGTTGTTGGTGAAGTGGATCAGAATCCCTGGCAGGACGCTCTCGGTTCGCAGCGCGATCCAGCCGAGCAACAGTCCCATGATCGTTGCGGCAATCGACTGCTGCAGCACGCCGTGTGAAATGCCAAACATGAGTGCGGTGATGATGACCGCCCGCAATCTTCCTCGTTCGCGAACGAGGCCGCCAAAGATGAATCCGCGGAATGCGAGTTCTTCACAAAGAGCCGGTACTAACGCCATCAAAAAGAGAATCGTCAGCCACGGCGCGGCGGAGATTTGGTCCGTGAATGGCTTCATTGCGGCAACGGCTTGCTCGCTGATCGGATAGGTAAAGCTGATCCATTCCGCCAACATCACATACATCGGATGGAGTGTGACACCGAGCAAGACGGCGAGCGGTAAGGTGGTCCAGTGCGGCATGCGAATTCGCAGGCTGGAGCGGAGCGACGTTGTGAGCATGGTTGCCATCAATAACGTCGGTGCCAAAATCATTCCGATTTGAGGCGTCAGCACCAGTTTGCTGATGCCTGCGAGTCCTTGCGGAGCTTGCGTAACCGCAAGTTTGCCGAAGAACAAAGCCATCAAAATGATTGCGCCACAAGCATAGGCTTGAGCTGGACTCGCTGCCGTTTGGCGATCACGCCACAAATGGCGAACCCACATATTCAATTCCCACTGTTCCCCACCGCCAAACAAGACGCTTTCGTTATCGAATTGACGTCTCGCCCAAGTGACGGCCAGCCACAAGCATCCCGAGGTGACACCAATGACCAGCGGGAGATGAAGAAGTGCAAAATAGTATTGTCCTTCCACCAACGCACGGACCAACAGAAACATGCCGGTGACTGGGATCAGACTCGTGCCCGCTGAAAGCGTTGTGCCGGGTAGCATCGGCAATAACACCAATGGTAGCGTGATCATCATCAGCGGCATTAAATAGTATTGCCCCTCTTTGCTGCTTTTGGCCATCGCGGCAACCGCCAATGCTGTCGCGCTAAATAGCGTGGCGAGAGGGATCAGAGCGACCAGCAGCCACAGCATTGGAGTAAGGGGTGGTGGTCCAATTGAGCCACCGCCGACACCGATTTGTTTAAATACAAAAGAGCTTGTTACTAGCATGCTGCCGGCATTCAAGATTGCCGTGAACATGCTGAAACTGGTGACCGCGCCAAGTTTTCCCCAAACGATTTCGCTTCGTAAGGCAGGACTGCACAACAAGGTTTCGAGGGTTCCTCTTTCCTTTTCGCCAGCGACTAGGTCGATCGCAGGATAGAACGCACCAGTCATCGCCCAGACCAGCATGATGAATGGTAAGAGTTTGCTCCAGAATGCGGTTTCTCGCGTTCTTTCGGGAGCGATGTCGATGTCGTTTAGCCGGAATGGATTGATTTTTTCGACGTCGATACCGGATTCGACGAGACGGCTTTCAATCCAGCCGCCACGCCAATTTCCGAGGATCGATTCAACGCGATCGCGAGCGACCATCGATCGGTCAGAGCCAACGTTGTACAACAGTTGGACCGCTGCGGTGTCAGAATTGGCCGGTTGGTTTGGCGATGCAAATTCGGGCGGAAAGACGACGACAATATCGAAGGTACCGTCGCGGACCCAGCTACTCGTTTCCTCTGCCACATCTTTGGAGGATGCAATGTCGTTCCAGCGGTACTGCAACACCTTCAAGCGGGCTTTGTCATCAGCGAGCGATTCGACGAACGATTCACCTTCCAGCAACGGCGGACCATCTTGCAGATGGTCCGTGCCGACCAGGCAAACCGAGGTTTCATGCTGGCGGGTGAACTGAGCGATTTGCAGCAACAAAGTACCGACGAGCGGATAAAGCAGGATCGGTAGAATCGCAATCGTGAACAATGTGCGGCGATCACGAAGTTGATCACGCATTTCACGAATATAGATCAGCCAGATCGCTTGTAGGCGTGGTTTTCCGGAACATTCGGAAGCACGTACCTTTGGTGCCGGAGATAGACTCATTTTTCGACACCCACTGTTTCAATTGCGGTGTCGAGCTCGTATTCGGCATTCCAGTCGCTTGTCTCTTGCTGCTCGTGGTTACTGAGTAATCCGAAAAATAGTTCTTCAAAGTCTGGTTGTTCGTGTTTGTCACGCAGTTCTTTGAGTGTTCCGGTATCAAGGATGCGACCTCGATGCATGATTGCGATTTGATCGCACAGTTTCTCTACTTCGCTCATGATGTGCGTGGAAAAGATCAAGCACTTCCCCGATTCTCGAAGGGAGCGGATGACACTCAGCAGGTTGCGGGCAACCAAAACGTCCAAGCCCAACGTTGCTTCGTCGAAGATTAACACCGGTGGATCGTGAACCATCGCGCGTGCAATGGAAACCTTCTGTTTCATACCAGTGGACATCTTCGCGCCTGGGATGTCACGGAATTCGTTCATGCGAAGTTGCCCGAACAAATCCTCCAAGCGTTGCTTCAGTTTCTGCGGGGGCATCCCGTGCAAGCGTCCGAAATACTCGACCATTTCCCAGGCGGTCATTCGGTCGTAAATGGCGGTGTTGTTGCTGACGAAGCCAATGTGGTGGCGAACATCTGCAGGATTGCGGGCGACGTCAAAGCCCGCCACGGTGGCGATCCCACTGGTGGGGCTGAGGACGGTCGATAGGATCCGCAGGACAGTCGTTTTTCCGGCACCATTCGGACCTAACAAGCCGAAGATTTCACCCGAGCCAACTTTGAATGAGACCTTATCGACAGCGATGAAGGGCCCTCGGCTCAGGTCCTCGTAAGTCTTCGTCAGATACTGAACGTGGATCATAGGGGCAGCGTCATGCGGTTCTGGTCATGCCGACAGACGCGTTTGTGCATAAAATTCGCGCCAGTCCGATTGGTTCGGTGTGCAGCTTCCGCATGCCGAACGCTATCGGGAGCGTACCGTGCGGTGAGAGTCATCGTCGAAAATCCAGCGGCAATCGGGCTGGAATCAGTTGAAGGCCCCCGTTTTAACCGGCACTTCTCCTAGATCTTTAGGAGGAGAAATGGGCAATTGCAGGGCGGAACGCGAAACGATCGGCTTCTGACAATCACCCAACCTCGATGCATGCCACATGCGAGGCCCCGATGCACGCCAACCAACACGCTGGTCAGAGGGGAAATGCTTCAAGCCGGTGCATTGATCGTTTTCACTGCATCCGGGAGACACGCAAATCGTTTGTGAAAGCGGACCACCATCACGAAGTAGTCTTCCGATCCGGTGTTGAAGTGGTCTCCGCGGCAATCCGACGCGGGTCAATCTTTCACACGCAAACGCACCACTGGCCCGGTGACATCTTGCAGCGACTCGATTTCGTTGGTCGCATTCTGAGCTGACCCCTCACTCGCTTCGTGAGTCATGATGACCAAGGGAACGGGGGTGCGGTGTTTTCCGCCCTCGCCACTTTCGTGTTGGATAACTGACGCGATCGAGATGCCGTGTTTCGCCAAGACCGCCGCAATGGCGGCGAGTGACCCAGGTTCATTGGCTACTTGCAGCCTGAAATAGTACCGCCCCATCAACGTTTGGGCGTCGCGAAGTTTAACTCGCGGTGGTTGATCGATCGAAAAATATTCCAGGGTATGAAATGTCAATTTTGTGCGGCCCACGGCGGTGTCGATCATATCTGCCGCGACCGCCGAGGCTGTCGGCATCTGGCCTGCACCAAGTCCGTGATAAAACACTGGGCCAACGGCATCACCAACCACTCGGATGGCATTGAACGCATCACGCACTTCGGCGAGAGGTGTGCCGACGCGAATCAGTGTTGGAGATACCGATAATTCCAAGCCATCGTTTGCCAAGTTGGCTACGGCCAGCAACTTGATTCGATAGTCCAGCATCTTTGCATAGCGGAGATCATCGGGATCCAGTCCATCGATACCGACACGAGGTATCTCTGCCCAATCGACAGTGGCCCCGAATGCCAGGTGCGCAAGGATCGCTAATTTCTGCGCGGCATCCGTTCCATCGATGTCCATCGTTGGATCAGCCTCTGCGTAGCCAAGACGCTGGGCTTCCGCGACCACGTCGGCGAACGATGAACCCTTTTCATCCATTTTTGTAACAATGAAGTTACTGGTTCCATTGAGGATGCCTTCGAGTGAGCAAATTTGATTCGCCGATAAACACTGGCTGATGTTGGCGATGATCGGGATACCTCCGGCCACCGCGGCTTCGAAAGCAATGCTCCGTCCGAGTTCGCGCGCCCGAGTAAAAAGCTCTGGGCCGTGTTCAGCGAGAAGAGCTTTGTTGGCGGTGACGATGTCTTTGCCCGATTCGAGCAATTGGAGCATGATCGTTCGTGCCGGCTCAAGTCCGCCGATCAATTGAGCCACGACCGTGATTTCCGGATCTTCCGCGACCTCACTCAATGATTCGGTGAGTACACCTTCAGGGAGGTCGATCTCGCGTTCTTTGGAGGCATCGCGAACAACCGCTTTTTTCAGCCACAAGGTGCGACCGGCGTGCCGTGCCGTTCGGTCGCCGTGGTCCAGCAGAAGTCTCGCGACGCCTGTTCCGACTGTTCCCAAGCCCACAATTGCTACGTTTGTTTTTTCCATGGCCGGAATCCTAGCAAAGTCATTGCGAGCGGCCAACGTCGCCCGTGCGCCTGGTTGACATGCTGGGACGCTCTAAAACGTCGCCAATGGGACTAATTGGCACAGTGATTGCAACATTCGGTGAGTCGTTCAAGTCCTGCCAATGTTGCCCAGAAGCCGACGACGGGTTGGTTGCTGTGGCCTCATTTCCTGATGTGATAGGAGTATATCCAGATGATTTCTCAGAATGCTTTCTCACAGATGAATCGCTTCCGAAACGAAATTGATCGAGTCCTTGGTGTTGATTCTCAATCTTGGCCCCGTGCAACGACATTTCCACTGGTCAACATTTGGGAAGATCAGGACGGCTTTTATGTAGAAGCTGAAATTCCTGGGGTGTCGATGGATGATCTCGAAATCTTCGTACACGAAGGAAACGAGTTATCCATCAAGGGAAGACGTGCCAACGCCGTGAGCGAGCGGCACTGGCGCTACCGTGAGCGGGGTACAGGAGAATTTGAGCGACGATTCAAGCTGTCTGATGCTGTTGATGTCGAACTGGTTACCGCCGGACTAACCAATGGTGTGTTGACGATTACGTTGCCCAAGCCTGAAGCGGTCAAGCCTCAGAAAGTCGAAGTGAAAGTTACCTAGGGTCACTTCTAGGGCGACCTGCAACCTTGGATGCCATCAGCCGGGGAGCTTGTACCCGGCTGGAGCCGCGGGGGGGGGGAAACGACGCTTTTGGGTGAATAGATTTAACCTCGAGTATCGTCAATCTTCGTGTCGCGTTCTGCGGACAGCTTGGCAATGCGAAACGCCATCGTCAGCATTTGATTGATCTTAGGGAGGTGTTTGGTTGAGCTTTGTGACAGGCTGGCTGGCTTTCGGCGGACTCAGTGTTGGCTATCGTGATCTCTTTCGACTTTCAATGGGATTCTCAAACCGTCGAAGGCAAGCTCGATCCCCGACGGAAGTTTCGCGTTGGTGGTTTCGTAGTCGAGCTGGTGGGAGATGTGGGTCAAATAAGTTTGTCGCGGCTGCAATGCTTTCGATGCTGCGATTGCTTCTTCGACGTTAAAGTGGGTTGGGTGCGGAGCTTCCCGCAACGCGCCGACGACGAAGGTCTGAACGCCCTGCAGCAATGACATCGACGATTCGGGGATTTCGTTGGTGTCGGTACAGTACGCGAAATCGCCGATCCGAAATCCGAGTACGTCAAAGCGGGGCCCGTGCTTCATTGGGATTGGCGTGACTTTGATGCCATGCAACTCAAACGGACGCCCCTCATCGATTCGTCGGAATTCCAGCCTCGGCGTTGCCCCGGGGTGAGTTGGTTTCTGATTGTTGAAGGCGTAATCGAATGATTTGCGGATCCGCCGCTCCACCCGGCCGTCACAGTAAAGCGGCACCGGGGTCCCCAATCGGAATGGAAATAATCGGAGGTCATCCAGTCCAAACAAATGGTCAGCATGCTCGTGTGTATAGAGAACGCTATGGACCAGCGGAACCTTTTCGCGGAGCAATTGTGTCCTTAAATCGGGGGGGGTATCGATCAGAATGTTGACGTCGGAGAGTTTTATAAGAATCGCACAGCGTGTTCGGTTGTTGCGAGGGTGGTCGCTAGTGCAGACGTCGCAGTCACAACCGAGCGTGGGAACACCAACACTCGTCCCCGTCCCTAGGAAGACCACCTCCGCCGTTTCCAAAGGTTTTGCAGGAGACGACGCGATGTTGGTCGAGGTATCCGAGGTCGACGCATGAGAGCCGTTGGGCCCGGTTGGTGGGAGATCGGTTGGTGGGGGATCGGGGCTCCAGCCGGGTACAAGCTCCCCG
>JAQWPZ010000115.1 GCA_029245125.1 Rubripirellula sp. | reverse complement strand
GATTTTGGCTTGGGCCATAATTTTGCCGGCGACGACTCGGCAACTCGCAAGCGAGCCTGAACAGCCAACCGAACCTGACCAGCCAATCAGCACACCACCCGCATCCGGCCATTGGCGATGGGTCGCGGTTGGAACGCTTTCGTGCCTGACCGGGATGCTGGCCATGCCGAGCGGCGATGCGTGGAGCGACACACTGCCACTGCATCGCTGTTGGATGCTGTCCGTCACGCTGAGTTGCCTTTGGAACAGTCATGCAATCGAAGCAATGGCGCGTCGTGGCGCATCGCGTTGGTGCCTGCTGACCGCACTCGCGGGCCTTGCCGTCCCCTTCGCTCTGGCTGCTGCGACCTACGGATCACTCGCTGAATGGACACTATCCATGCTGGTCGCGACGCTCGTCGCTGCCAGCGTTGGCTTGACCGGATGGTTTCCGACAGCTTGGGTTGCTGCATTTCCGATTATCGCCGGAGGCTCGATCATCACCGCTTCAGCCCGGTTCTACAGTTACCAGGATCACCCACTTTGGGTCTACGGCATCGCATTGTTCACGCCGTCAATTCTCGCCGCCATTGACGGTTGCGTGACATCACGATCAACAAAAACCCGCGTCACCGTGAGCGCGATTGCGGCAACAACGATGATAGCAGCATGCGTCTGGAAGGTACTGCTGGACGATCCGTTCTAACGCTCTCCTCCGGCAAAGTGGCAAGATGGCTACGGTAAACAAGTCCCAATTCAAAAAACCGCTGATTGAACAGTGGGGCAAAACGCCAATGCCTGAGATGAGGTCGCACGGTCTGCCTGCTGGAACCGCTTTCGTGATGCCAGACTCCATGCACACCGCATTCACTTTGGCGTCAAGTTCGGTTTCAGAGCGACTTCGGTGGCACGCACAACTCGATCCAGTGCCCATCTGGATCTTGCACAAAGGTCTGCAGTGCACCGTCGGGTCGAGTTTTGCGTGGCAGTCGGCTTGCCGCCATAAGTTCAAGATGGGCTTCCCACTGATCCAAGTCGTCTACAATCAACGCGAAATGGCCACCACGATGATGCGATTGCACCGGCGCGTCGCGATCTCCGATTAAATGCAATTCCTGGTCAACGCCAAGCAAGAACCAAGCACCGGGAAAATCGAACGCGGGACGATCGAGCGTGGGCAACTTCAACACGTCTCGGTAAAACGTGACGCTCGCTTCAACGTCAGCAACGTGCAAAGCAACATGATTCAATTGAAGAGCTTTCATGGGTCGACCAGATTTCGGCAAGAATGATCCTGAAAAACCGCATCATAGCGACCAGGACCAACTAGCGACCTGGACCAACTAGAAACCTGGACGAATTAGAAACCTGGACCAACAGGGAACAAGAACCAACAGGGAACAAGATGAATGATCGTCGCCTTGAATTGTTGCGGGCAATGCCTGCTTTTGGTGGCCTGAAGACAGAATCGCTTCACTTGCTGCTGGCGAACTCAAACCAAGTCGTGCTTCAGGAAGGAGAATATTTTTTCCGCGAAGGCGAACCGGGCGATTCGCTGTTCGTACTCGAATCAGGCACGGTCCTGATGGAGCGAGTGTGGAAAGGAACGCCGATCGAACTGGGTCGTTTGGCGCGGTGCGACTGCTTCGGCGAAATGGCGCTGATCGATTTTATGCCGCGTCCAGCAGCGGTGAAAGCTGAATCGAATTGCGAGGCGATCGAAGTCCCTAACCAAGCGCTTCGGCGTCTATTTCAGCTCGAGGTGGAGCAATATGCGATGATCATGATGAATCTCGGCCGCGAGGTCAGTCGACGACTGCGAATCGCCGACGAGTGTTTATTTCAACTGCAGCGTGAGAGTGTTTGAACACGCCGCCATGCCCTGACGGTATCGGGCAGTGAAAACCCTAGTGCTCGATTTCAGCGTACGTTTCTTCGCTTTCCCACAAGCGGACCTTGTACGCCCGCGCTCCACTACCCTCTAGGATTTTGGGGCAGACCTCTTCCAAAAAGTGGATCGCCATGTTTTCAGCGGTGGGATTGGAATCGAGCTCGTAGATCCGATGCGGCTTGGAAGCACGAATCGCTTGCAAACCATTCTCGTCTTCGCGCCACAGCACGAAGGTGTGATCCCAATGCTCGTCTAGCCAACCGTTGACCCGCTGCTTGAGCAGCTTGAAATCGAGGATTCTCCCAATTTCGTCTTGCTCCTGGCCGGTAACGTAAACCTCCAGAACGTAATTGTGGCCGTGAAGGTTTTGACATTTCCCTTCGTGTCCGAGCAACCGATGGCCCGCACAGAAGGTGAAACGACGCATGATACTGAGTGGCACGTTAGGACAACCTCACCTTTTGAAACAACTATTGAATTGTTCGTTCGTACGTTAGCATACCAGTCCGTCCAGCAATCCGAACCGATCCCCTGCAACATCTCCGCCCAACCGAGCCAGGATCCCGCGATGAGTGAAGTCCGCCAAGCCAAACCGCTTTCCATCCCCGACACCGACGCGCTGCGTTTTCTGCCGGAAGGCCCAATTCCAATTGGTGAAGGCCGAGCGAGCTGGGTGGGAATTCAACATGGCAGTGACGCAACCAGCGGTAGCCTGAATCTGCTGGACTTGGCGTCCGAAACCAACCAATCGTTTTTGCTGCCCGGTCGGCCTGGGTTTGCCTTCCCAAGACAGGGCAATGATTCCTTCGTGGTCGGCTGCGAACGGACACTCGGCAACTTTGATCCCGCGACTGGACAGTGGACGCCATTCTGCGAAGGAATCGATGCAGATGTTGAAAACACCATCATCAACGACGGCTTGGCCTACCAGGACAACTTGATCTTTGGCACCAAGGATCTGGAATTCGCAACCAAGAAGGCTGGACTGTATCTGTATCGCGGCAGCGACCAAGCGTTGATTCGACTGCGGGATGACCAGATCTGCAGCAACGGCAAAGCGGTTATCCAGGATGCAGATGGCGGATTGCGGCTATTGGATATCGATTCGCCGACACGTCAAGTCGTCAGCTACCCCCTGGACATCACCGCTGGAACACTTGGCCAACCAGAAGTCGTAATTGATTTTGAGGGTGATCCCGGAGTGCCCGATGGTGCGATCGTGACACCCGATCAAACGGGTATCATCGTTTCAATCTTTCGGCCCGAAGTCGCCGAACATGGCGAAACCCGTCTTTACGATCTCGCAAACGGACAATTGCGATGCACGTGGCAAACACCAGGGTCTCCTCAAAATACCTGCCCCGCGTTGATCCCTCACCAGGGCGGCTTGAAACTTTTAATCACCACTGCCGTGGAGCACATGAGCCAAGAGGATCAGCAACGCTGCCCAAATGCAGGGCAACTGTTTCTGGCCGACACTGACCTGGCGGGCGACCTTCGTCATGTTGAAGTCCGCTACAACGGATAAGGCATCGCTACTGGCGGACTTGAACTTCTATTGAGCAGTTTCGTCAGCGCTGAATTCGGCAGGTCGAAACAGGTCGATATTGATTCGCCCCATCGAGACTGGCATTTTGAGTGTCGCCGAGGATCGCGGTCCTTCGCCGACGATCATGCCATGCCTGGAGGCCTCCGATCCGTCCCTGGCCAATCCCGAGACGGGGAACACACTTTGCCATCCTCGGCGGAAATTCATTTGGACAGCAAACGCCCGCTCCTTCAGGTCAGCCACCACCTGATCATCAATCGAATCCGGGAGTTCACCCAAATCGACAAACAACAAGGGCTTGGCCGCCAATAACTTCGCCAACACTCCTGGTTCGACACCGCTCTGTCGAAGCACGAGATGCTTCACCTTTGATTGTTTGACAAAATCGACGAACGATTCATCAATGGGCGTCCCAGAGATATCGAGAGATTCCAATTCAGGAAGCCGAAGCAACTTTTGCAGTTGCTCCGGCTTGACTGGAACTCCTTCCAAAACCAATTGGCTCAGGTTCGTCATTTCGGCCAGCCCGTTCATTGACGGCTCATCCAACGCGACGTGCCGCAACGACAATCGTCTCAACGGGTCGATGCGACTCAACCGACCAATGGTTGCAGCCCCAATCTTTGTGTCATCCAAATTCACATCCAAAAGAGCCGTCAAATCACTCCAGCCTTCAGTGACTTCGTCATCGACATTCGCTCCCGGGAGGGAAAGCAACCTCAACTTGGAAAACTCGCCGATGCGTTTAAGTTGATCGCGAGACAAACTCCCGTAGGCAATCGTCAAGGAGTCCATCGAACGACAATCCAATAACACATCAAGGAGAGCGTCATCGATAGCAGGCCCGCCAGCGGCAAACCATTCCGCATCGCGCAACCCTGTCACATCAGCGTTGCTCGGCCAACGTTCATTCTCCAGACTCAAACCACTCAACGCGAACGCATTCTGGATCTTCAACTGTCGCGGTGCGTGCATCAATCGGAGGTGTGTTCTTAACTCAGGTAGATCGACCACCCGCAGCGTATCCAAGTGATCGAGTTGGCTGATTGTCAGTCGTTTTAAACGCAGTGGTTCCCCGAGATCCATGTTGGTCAAATCGAAGCCATCGACCACCAAGGTTTCCAGTTGCACAAAACGATCCAGCAGCCACGCTAATTCATCTCGTTCTAGTTGGCTTGCCCGGATGTTGAGTGTTTCAAGTTGCGTCATCTCGGCGAGCGTTTGCAATTGCTCGAATTCGACGCCGCACCCATTGAGGTTCAGATGCCGAATGCGTTGGTTTTTCGCTAACGGCGACAAGTCCAAACCACGCAATGGAAGGGTTTGCAGATCCACGGTGCTCGGACCATCTTGATTCCCAATCAATTCAATCCATTCCTGGCACCGATCGGGATCGACCGGCAGCGGCCGCTGGGCTCCCAATAGCGAGACAAGGTAAGACCCCAACGCGAATTCCCGCAGGTTCGGTGCGTCACGAACCGAAATGGATTCCAGATCGCGTGCAAAGAAAGCCACCTCCCGCAAACTTGCCACGTCCTCAAGATTCAACTTGGACACCCAAGTTTGACCAGGCACAAAATCATCAGGGTCCAACATGTACCCAAATTGGCCAATCCCAGAATCAATGGTCGCCAACCGCGGCACATGAAGCAGCTTCAGCTGATGCTTTTGCATGCGGTCAATCCTCAACAACTCCAATGCTGGCAGATTGGTCAATTCGATCGTTAGCGGTGATTCGTTTTCTTGAACCACAAAGCGGGTCACCGAGAGAGACTTGAGTTCGGGCCAATCCTTAATCACCAACTGATCGGACTTCCCCGCCACCGGTCGTGATAACCGCAGGCTCAACACCGACTGCGACCAAGCAGGCTGTCCCAATTCTGACAACGGGAGGCCAGTCTGCTGCAAGTCGACGGACAATAACGGAAGCTCCGAAAATTCGGCAAGAATAGCCGCATCAACGTTGGTCCCCCGCAGTACTAAGTCAACAAGCCAAGACAACTTGCCGATGGAACGTGCTTGTTCCGTTTCGAGTTTTGCTCGCGAAAGCGTCAACTGCGAGAAGTGATAGTTTCGCTGCAAACTTTCAATTGATTCATTTCGGATACCGTCACTCAGCACACTCATCCCAATGAGTGTCGGGATCTCACAAATCTCTCGTTCAGCTTCCTCTCTACCAGCGAAGCTCACGATACTGACGCGCCGCACCCGCGACATCAGCTTTTTCATTCCCTCCGGCACGTACGTAACGATTGGCTCGGGTACCCAACAACTGAGATACGTGTTCCCGTACCGAGCCATATCATTCGCCAATTTCATGTGCTGACGAAACTGCCAGTAATGACCGGCGATGATCGCTCCGGGAACGAACAGAATTGACAGCGCGATGCCAGCATCCAGCGTCCATCGGTTCAGCCACTTCCCCTGGGGCAAAGCCAAGCGACGATGCCGCCACTGCACGAACCAAAAGCCTAAGGAGGCTGCCCCCAGACCTAGCACGAGATTGAAGACCAAGTTGAAGATCGAAAAGTAACGATCCTGAAACTGCCCCTCATTTGGGTATCGAATTTGATAATTCAGGGGCCAGCCTGCCATCACCGGCGTCTTGATGTACTCGCTGGGCTCCATTCGACCAGATATTTCAACCCCGCCGTACCACCGCCCGTCCAAACTGGCGACCTGGTAGGGAAGATTGGCTAACAGCGCAATCGCGGCGATCGCCGTAAAAATGATCGCGCCCGTGATCCGGCTTTTCCCGTAACTCGGCGCAGCGTCTGGTTCGGGAATCTTGATTTGGCTGGCCATGAGAAAAGAAAGATCAAGCAATCGTCGACGGAGAATACCCGCCCAGAGGATCATATCAGACCGGGTACCCTGCCAAGAACTCAGTTGCCCAAATCAGTCTTCTCGCTCCCATCCTCGTCATAACGACAGAAAGCAAAGTACACGAACGGAACTGGCAAACAGGGCAGCAAAAGCAGAAAGAAGACCCCAACCAGCACCGAAAACGCGATCGTCATCAGGAAAAACCCTGTCCACAACCACCAAGTGTCACGCCACAATCCCATCAAACGTTTCATCAAACTACTTCACCGAAGGAAGAACCAAGCCGGGGCGACAGGCAGGATTGCGATAAACCATCATTTGGGAAAGGGGACCACGCCCAAAACTGCCGCAATCTTTCCGTTTTCACACCCTCCAACCAGCCCATGATCGAACCAGTTTCAGGGTAGGTCGGAACCGAGTGCAACTCCACTGCGGGAATCGCCCATCCGTTTTAACTTATCCGGTCGAGGCTGCAATCACTGAAAGCGTCGCGACCGTTCAAGGCCTCACGAACACCTCTGTTAAGGGCATTGAACTCTCGCCAGCACCAATCTGCCAAGGAATCCAGACGATTATCGCATCTCCCACCTTTAAGTCACTTTTGCGTGGCGGAATCTCGTAAGGTTGCAACTCGATCGTCGCGGGATCGTATTTCTGCTGAAGTTTGTCGAGGTCATTTGCGAGATCGGCACCCAAGCGAACGCGATCGTCGTGAATCGCCCGCAGTGCATCTTCGGCCCGCTGAACATCGTCTCCCTGCTGCGATGCGTATCCAACCCCCCTTGCGACCGTTGACGCACGGGTGCGGCGACCGCCAAGAAACCCACCCAGCAATGCACCGGCGAGGGAACTCGCTGCAGAGATCACCGACGAACGCTGCTGACTCTTTTCGCGAGAGACACGATCTTCCGCCGTGCGAATCTTCTTTTCCAGTGACCGCGATTTTGATTCGTAGGAGTCACGCAATTTTTCGACAGCTTCATCCCGTTGCTCGCGAACATATTGCGAGAAATAGGCACGGGCATCATCTTCATCACCCACTGGGGCGTAGCCTTTGGCCGCCGAAGATTTGTAAAGCGTGACAGCGTTATTGCGATACAGATAATCTTTGAACTGCGTCCGGTAGGACCGGAGTTTGCTTTTGCTTCTCAGTTCGTCGGGAAGCGTGTCAAACGAGTACCCTTCCTCAGGCTCATTCTGAAACTCGACATGGCCGGCCAGCGCATCACCACCGCCCCAAACATCCTGGGGAACACCCCGTTCCACCGAAACTAACCACCTGATTTCTTGCCACTGATCCAAATCGGCCGAGGCGCGAATGAAATGCATCGTGCCTTCCGCACAGAGAGCGGGCCGATAAACAAGTTTGGCATCTTTTTCAGGCAACCGATCTGCGCAAACAAACCGCTCTTCCACCCCAGCGGGAATCACGGGCCGCGTCACCACCGGTTCTACCGACGACGTCGATTCCGTCGTTTCGCCCGAGCGAGTGGCTTGCTGTTTGCGGGCCGCTTTGCGAGTCTCCATCAAGCGACTGATCTGAACCCTCGCGAGCGGGCCAGCCAAGAAAGACATCGCCCAGCGGGTCTGAAAGATGGTCGTGAATCCATCATGCACGTTGTTCATCAGAAAGACACGCTTTCCCAACCCGGCCAGAATCTTCTCCATCTTCCCGCGATCAAACGCCTGACCGACCTGATTGGACGCACCTTCCAATCCCTCAAGGACTCTCGCTTTGTCGCGTTCCGTCTGCAAACGTCCCAGGAACCAAGTTCCGATATTGGACAACCCCTTGTAGTCAAGATCGACGGGATTTTGTGTCGCTAACGTAATCCCCAATCCAAACGCTCGCGCCTGTTTGAGCAGCGTCAACATCGGCGGTTTGCTGGGAGGATTCTTGACTGGCGGAAAGTATCCTGCCACTTCGTCCATATAGAACATCGCTCGCAACGAACTGGTTCCCCGCTGTGTTCTCACCCATGCCAATAATTCATTCAGCAAAATCGTGACAAAAAACATTCGCTCGTTGTCATCCAAGTGAGCGATCGACAGAATTGAGATCCGAGGCTTTCCCTCCGGCGTATAAAGCAATTTTTTGATCGACAATGACTCACCTTCCAACCACGCCGCAAAGGCTGGCGAAGCAAGCAGGTTATTCAATCGCATCGCCAACTTGCCGCGATCCTCAGGCGACATGAATGAGTCAACATCGACGACACCAACACGTTTCAGCGGCGGACGTTGAATCAATCGAATTAGCTGCCCGATTTCGACGTTTTTTCCTGCAACCCATTCGTGCCGCAAAACAGACGAAATTAAAATATGCTCTGGTGACGTCATGGGATCGGCATTGATTCCCATCAGAGTCAACAAACCACTGACGGCACCGGTCACCCGATCACCAATCAATTCATTGTCGTTGCGAGCTTCTTCTGCGGGAGCATCAAAGCTTTTGAGAACGGTTAACGGTAAACCGATATTACTTCCGGGGGTATAGATCGCGATGTCTGCGGCGTCTCGAAGTTTGGCAATCCGTTCAGGGCTTTGCCCCCACGACGCGAGCCCCTCCCGCCATGAATCAGCTTTGTCTGCAGCGAGCTGATCCAGCGAAACACCTTTGCGATTGGCTTCACCCTCCTCTAGCCACGGCTTGAAATCGGTCGGCTGCAAATCGGGAAAGGTCAATAACAGATTCGCCAAGTCACCTTTGGGATCAACGCAAATGGCTGGAATCCCGTCAATCGCTGCCTCTTCCAGCAACGAAATGCAAAGCCCGGTTTTGCCGCTGCCGGTCATGCCAACACACATCGCATGCGTGCAGAGATCCTTCGCGTCATACATCAACAAGTCGTCAAGGAGCTCGTTCTGTTCCAAGTCGTACTGACGACCGAGGTAAAAAGATGCGAGTTTCTCGAAGACATCGGAGGAGGGGATCGACATATGCATCGCCGGCAGAAAAGGATGGCGTCAGTGAGGGTCTCAGCGCCCACATCAAGATCATTATCGCGTATGTTCTAACCGATGAGACGTGGTGGCAAACCACCAGTGTCTGCGTGAATCGATTGTTGTCTGTTTTTTTGATTTGAGGCTGCTGTGCTCGACCTACACGACAAAATACAAGAAGCTTGCGAAAGAATCCGTCGCGAGTACAACACGCCCCCAAAGGTTGGTATCATCTTGGGCACCGGCTTGGGCGACTTCGTCCAAGAACTGGAAGTTGAAGCAACCATCGAATACGGGGACATTCCCCATTTTCCGACTTCGACGGCGACAAGCCATCGAGGACGGCTGGTGTGCGGGCAACTTGCCGGCGTGCCAGTTGTGGCCATGGAGGGCCGTTTTCATCTTTATGAAGGCTACTCGCTCAAACAGATCACACTGCCCGTCCGTGTGCTCAAGGAATTGGGCGTTGAACTTCTGATCATCACCAATGCTTGCGGTGGACTGAATCCCTACTTTGAAGCAGGGGACATCATGGTCATCGAAGATCACATCAATCTGCTCGGGGACAATCCGCTGATCGGGATCAACGACGATCAACTCGGCCCGCGATTTCCCGATATGTGTGAGCCCTACGATCAAAAATGGGTTACTCGTACGATCGAAATCGGCCGAGAACACGGAATCGGATTGCACAAAGGAGTCTTCGTGGCCGTCGCCGGACCCAATCTGGAAACACGAGCTGAATATCGGTTCCTGCGAATGATTGGTAGCGATGTCGTTGGGATGAGCACCGTTCCGGAAACGATCGTTGCCGTCCATTGCGGTTTGAAAACAATCGGATTGAGTGTCGTGACCGATATGTGCCTGCCCGACGCATTGAAACCGGCCAATGTCGAAGAAATCATCGAAACCGCGAACGAAGCGGCCCCTAAACTGATTTCGATCGTGCGAGGAATTGTCACGGATGCCTAGTCAACAAGCACGCCAAAAATCCGCTTACGAATCGGCTTGGCAATCGCATGCTTGATCAAGCCATCGAACGGATTCGGTCTCGGACCACGACACCCCCTGCGGTGGCAATCGTACTTGGCAGTGGACTGGGCGGCTTGGCCGACCTGATTGATGCCAAGCATGTCATCCCATTCAAACAAATTCCCGGGATGGCATCCGCCTCGGCAGCCGGTCACCGCGGCGAATTGATCATTGGGCAATTGGAATCTGTTCCGGTCGTCGCGATGGCAGGTCGATTACATCGCTACGAAGGGTGGACTCATGCACAAGCGGTCTATCCGATTCGATTGATGGCCGCGTTGGGTGCAAAGCGGCTAATCGTCAGCAACGCCGCAGGAGGCGTTAATCCGCAACTCCGCGTCGGTGAAATTGTTGTGATTCGTGACCACATCAACTTGATCCCAAATTGCATCCCCTCAACCACGGTTCCAGACGCCCCATCCATGGGCAACCCAGCAGGGGTGGGTGTCGGTCGGCGGGGTGACGTTTACGACGCGAGGATGAGTCGGACCGCCTTGCAGGCGGCGGTGAATGCTGGTTTCGCAGCCCGCCAAGGGACTTACTTGGCAACGCTTGGCCCGACTTATGAAACTCGCAGCGAATATCGAATGATGCGACGCATCGGTGCTGACGTGGCAGGAATGAGCACCGTTCCCGAGGTTTTGGCCGCCAAAGAAGAGAATTTGCGCATTCTGGGCATTTCAATGGTCAGCAACGTGGCAACCCCCGATATTGCAACAAAGACCGATCATCAAGAAGTGCTCGAGGCAGGACAGGCCGCAGAGACTAAGATGGAGGCAATCGTCCGCGCCGTCCTGCGAGATGAAAGTGCCGGCTAATCAGTTCATTTCCCCAGCGGTGCCTCATGGCCAAACCCGCCGAAGAATCCGCCGCTTCGCTGCCAAGCCAGGCCGCGTCTGGTAAAAGGGCGTCTGGTAAAGCGACATCTGGCACCCCCGCCGCGGAAGCAAAAATCACTTCGGCCCCCTCCCGCTATCAATTTTCGCTGCGAGAACTGTCGGGCCATGGACTGAATAACGCGATTCGCACGGTTCCTATTTCCGATGATGACGAGGCCCTCACAGAGGTCAACCTGACGGATGCGGCAGGTCAACCCAACCAGTTGATGAATTTGGATCATGCGGTGCGAATCGAGGTTGAAGGACCGCTTGGTGATTATGCCTGTGCCTTGAATTCACAGTCCGACATTCGCATCAGCGGAGCGGCCGGAAATGGCGTTGCCGAGGGGATGGTTAGCGGAAAAGTTCGCGTGCGAGGCAACGCCGGTGCTGGAAGTGGTGCGGCGATGGCCGGGGGAACACTTGCCATTTACGGCTCCGCCGGTGACCGCTGTGGTGCTGGCATGTGCGGTGGTGGAATTTTCGTTCGCGGTGATGTTGGTGACGAAGCTGGCGTTGGGGCGTTGCGGGGAACGATCGTGATCGGCGGCGACTCCGGTAAAAACTTAGGCGATGCGATGAGCAACGCGACCGTCTTTATTCGAGGCCGCGCTGGTAGCTTGGCGCAAGGTGTGGCCGAAGCACCGCTACGCAACCGTGAACTACTCCGACTTGGCTTGTTGCTGATCAATGCATCGATCCGAGGGGAAGCGAAAGAGTTTCGCAGAATTGTTCCGATAGCGATCCTGCGGGCGGAGCAGTCACTTCAAGGCGAAATCAATCCTCACTGGCGTTGAGTCGGAGTCATCCATGACTGATCGTTTGGACAAAATCTGTTTTCTTCCACCGCCGATTGATACGCCCTGGACGGGACCACCGCCCGATCCACCAGGCGTCCAGTTCAAGCGTCGCGACGGCTGCGAAGTACAAATCGATTTGCCGCTATTCTGGTTTGAACCGGCTTGGCATCATGTGGCAGCGAACGTGGCCGACCAAATCGCGGTCGCAGTCGCCGACCAAGGTTTACTCGTTTCGGCGCTGCACAGCGATCTAAGCGGTCCAAAGCAGGCGTCCGTTTTCTGTTCGCCACTGGATGACGAATCCCACCAAGGAGCCGGCGACACAGAAATACGTCATGAGTCCTCATCGCACCCGGCTCGAATCCTACCCTACCGAGCAGAGCGATATGGTTTTCAGCCCCGAGACCTAATCGGTCCACGTGTCATCGATGTGCGGTTGTCAATCGCCCGCGACCCGAAAGGCCATTACGGATACTCGCCACGGCGGATCGAACGTTGGAAAGCGACCCCCACCGATCGCCCCTTGGCGGGCGGCGGTTGGGTTCCGGCCGCATCGTTCCTGCCGGATGTCCCCTCACTCGAGCATCTGGGGTCCAAACTTGATCAGCTTCGCATCTTGTCGCCTCGGTCCGCTGTGTTTGTCTCGTTCAGCTCTCATCGACTCCGAACTGACTTGCCGTCGATTCTGGAAACCAAACCAGATGGGCTGATCTTGCGATTGAACGACATTCCGCTGACCGGAATGCAAGTCGCCGAGATCACCGTGCTGGCACGCAAGATGACGGATGAGCTAGCAGGCGATCAGATCCCACTGTGGGTCGTTCCCGGACCGATGAGCCCTGATGACGCCGTGAAGCTACTCGCCCTTGGTGCCTCTGCCATCGCTGTCGATGATTGGTGCGAGGAGGTCATTGAATCGGTCGCCCAAGCAAAGCCAGCGAGCCAAATGGCATCGGGCTATCAAGGCTACCAATCAAGCCAATCTGCCATCTCAGTGTTGCGGCACGTGATTGAGGAAAAGCTCACCCCCAAAGTTGAACGCTTCGAAGGCTTGTGTACTTCGCTGCGGGCCATCCCCTGCGATCAACGCTTGGCCTGCTTGAGTGGAAGGTGGGCCAAGTCGCTTGGCATCCCCGCCCTCGCGATGCCTCGCGTGACTCACGATTCCTGAACAACTCCGCGAACCAGCTGCTGCAGATCAGCGGATGAGTCGCGAACAAATCAGACGGCCGAGAAACTCTCCCGTCGTTAAAATCTAGTCAACCTTTTCCCGTTCCCCAACAAGTCACTTTCGATTCAGCCAGCGAATTGAAAGCTGGTCAAATCTAAAACGGGAACCGGTTTCTTTCTTGAGCGTGACGCCCTCCCTAGCTCAAGGCTGTCGATCTAGCTCAAGGCTGTCGATCTAGCTCAAGGCTGTCGATCTAGCTCAAGGCTGTCGATCTAGCTCAAGGCTGTCAATCTAGCTCAAGGCTGTCGATCTAGCTCAAGGCTGTCGATC
>JAQWPZ010000110.1 GCA_029245125.1 Rubripirellula sp. | reverse complement strand
CTTGAATTCCGCTGCTTGGGAATCGTGGTCTTCGCATTCTGAACGTTGGATTTCAGTTTTTGCGATAACGCGGCGATGCCACAGCGTTCAGCTTTACAGGGATTCGAGGCTCTCTCGGACCTTGGCTGGGATCGGGATCTTCTGCAGGCCACCGTCGGTGTGATCTCGATTGAGATGGCAGCAAACCGCAGTGATTTCGCCCTCGGCAATCAGTTCGCCCCCCCGTTCGAAACGAAACTGGTAGGTAACGCTGCTGTTCCCAAGCTTTTTGATGCTGACCAGAATCTCTAGCAGATCCTCAAAGCGGGCAGTCGCTTTGTATTGGCAATTCGCCGCGACACGTGGCCAAGTGACCAACGCGGCGGCGTCTTGGTTGCCTTTGCGGGGCATGACAGAAATGCCGAGTGATCTCAGCATCTCATGTTCAGCTGCCTCCATCATCGGGAAGAAGGCTGAAAAGTGGGTGATTCCAGCCGCGTCGGTATCTCGAAACTCGACGCGGCGTTGGGTTCGGAACACCATCGCGGAAATCGACTACTCGCCGACGTACGGCAACAAGGCCATGAAGCGGGCTCGCTTGACCGCAGCGCTGACAGCGTGCTGGCTAGCCGCGGTGCAACCACTCTTGCGGCGGCCGACAATTCGACCTTGGCGGTTGATCATCTTCTTCAGCAGTTCGACGTCCTTGTAATCGACATACATCGGACGTGGCCGCTGGCCATCGACGAAAATTGGATCTTTCTTGCGAGTCCTGGATCGGACACGCGAGCGTTTGCGGGCACGGCTACGCGTGCTCATCGGACGTGGAGGCATAAATATCTCTTTGCAGGCGAACGGTCTTACGGTCGATTCACTGGAATCGACTCGCCAATCGGGAACCCAGAAGTATGCAGACAGAGGCAGGAATTCGCAAGGCCTTTGAGGAAAACCGGCAATTTCTTTGGGATGATTTCCCGACCCGAACCGGATGATTCGCAGCAATGACTCCCGCAGTCGACGAAATCCGAGCCGCCGAAGCATCCTTCAGCAAACAGATTTCCAGGTTTGGCCCGGTTTTTGCCCTTCCAAATCCGTTACACCTTTGCCATATTTCCTAGGCACTAGAGAAGGAAGAAACAGGTCTGGCATCGACTGCCTCCGAGCTTCTCAGCCTCATCCATGTCCAATCCTCTCGGAACATTGGCGGCTGAATCGTGTCAGATCAGGGTGTGTCGTTTGGGTACGGTCGTCCCCGTTGTGTTGCTGTTTGATCGGTCGGGTTATCAAACTCGCCGTGAGGCGGATTACGGTGGAAAAAGATCACGCAAACGAGATTGATGCGACAACGGCGTTTAATCACGCTAGCACTCGTCGCGAATTTACGGTACGTAAGACAGCCAATTTTAGAATCCATGCGCCCCCGCTATGGGGTCACGTCCACACTGAGCGTCGCCACTCAACCGGCCGAATCGCCCTTGTTAGGTAAGAGTTATGAAACTGGAGAATGTTCGAAACATCGGAATCAGCGCCCACATCGACTCGGGGAAAACAACCCTGAGTGAACGGGTTCTCTTCTACACCGGCCGAATCCACAAGATTGAAGAAGTCCGTGGAGATGGTGACGGGGCTACCATGGATCACATGGAGCTCGAGCGTGAGCGTGGAATCACGATCACTAGTGCGGCAACAACGGTTGAATACAACGACCACAAAATCAACCTGATTGACACGCCCGGCCACGTCGACTTCACGGTCGAGGTCGAACGTTCGCTTCGCGTGCTCGACGGAGCCGTGTTGGTGCTCTGCAGCGTCGGTGGTGTCCAAAGTCAATCGATCACCGTCGACCGCCAAATGAAGCGGTACAGCGTTCCACGGATCGCGTTCATCAACAAGATGGACCGGACCGGAGCCAATCCATACCGAGTCGTCGAGCAGCTCCGAGAAAAGCTGCACGCGGAAGCATTTCTGATGCAAATTCCAATCGGCTCCGAAGACAATTTCCAAGGTGTGGTCGATCTGATCGAAATGGTCTCGCTGACTCACGCCGGTGATGAAGGGGAAGATGTCGTCGAAGGCCCAGTCCCAGCTGACCTGCAGGACGAGGCCGAAGCAAAACGCGGCGAGATGCTCGAAGCCTTGTCGATGTACAGCGACGAGATGATGGAATTGCTGCTCAGCGAAGAAGAAGTTCCCAAAGAGCTGATCTACAAAGTGACACGGGATGCAGTCCTCGGCGGAGCAACCCCCGTCTACATGGGAACTGCTTTCAAAAATAAAGGTGTTCAGCCAATGCTGGATGCCGTCTTGCGTTACCTGCCAAGCCCGCTCGATCGTGACCTGCGTGGTATCGACCCCAAAGATGAAGATAAGCGAATCGAGTTGAAGCCCGATCCAGACGAACCTTACGTCGGCATGGCATTCAAAATCGTCGACGATCCGTTTGGGCAGCTGACCTTCATGCGGATTTATCAAGGAACGATTCGCAAGGGTGAGAGCTATGTGAACCAAAGAACCGGCCGCAAGGAACGCTTCAGCCGAATCGTTCGCATGCACAGCGACAAACGCGAAGAAGTCGATTCGGCTACGGCTGGCGACATCGTTGCTGTCATGGGAATCGACTCCGCCAGCGGTGATACCTATGCCGGTTCACGCGACTTCTGCACGCTCGAATCAATGTTCGTGCCCGATCCCGTCATCAAAATTGCTGTCGCTCCGAAGAGTCGCGGCGATGGCGACAAGATGGGCAAGGCGTTGCAGCGTTTCCGCAAAGAGGATCCTACGTTCCGCGTCTTCACCGACGATGAAACGAACGAGATCCTGATCAGCGGCATGGGCGAGTTGCACCTCGAGGTTTACATCGAGCGAATTCGCCGCGAATATGGCGTCGAAATCGAAGTTGGTGCCCCAAAAGTCAGCTACCGAGAAAGTCCGACCAAGGCAATCGATTTCGATTACAAGCACAAGAAACAGTCGGGCGGTTCGGGTCAGTTTGCTCACATCAAAGGCAGTCTCAGCCCGATCGAATCAGACAGCGAAGACAGTTTCGAGTTCGAAGAGAAAATCGTTGGTGGTCGAATCCCGAAACAGTACATTCCTGCAATCGAAAAAGGTTTCCGCGACTCGCTCGGCAAAGGACCTGTTGCTGAGTACCCAGTGGTCGGAACGCGTATCGATTTGAAAGACGGTAGCTTCCACGAAGTTGACTCGTCGGAAAAAGCCTTCTACACCTGTGCTCAAGGTTGCTTCCGCGAATACTTCAAGAAAGCAGCACCGAAGTTGCTCGAACCGATTATGAATGTCGAAATCGAGTGCCCGGAAGATTTCCAAGGGACAGTTGTCGGTGACGTGATTCGTCGCCGAGGTATCATGACCAGCAACGACATCCTCGAAGGTGTTAGCGTCATCAAGGCTGAAGTGCCGTTGGCCGAAACTTTCGGATATGCGACTGACCTGCGGTCGCTGACCCAAGGTCAAGGAACCTTCACGATGGAGTTGGCGGTCTATCGCCAAACGCCTAGCAACATCCAAGAAGAGATTATTGAAGAGAAAAAGAAGCAGCAGTTGGTCGCCGCCAAGTAGACCAGTTAGCTGTTATTGAATGAGTTTCATTTGCGAGCCCCGCTGAGGCCTACCGGTCTTCGCGGGGCTCGCTTTGTAGATAACCAGCTCGTGTAAACCAGTTCGTATTCCCGCGCTGGTGACGTCGGCCTCGCTCTCGCTGGTCAGCCCCGCAGGAAGGGCAGGAGGCCAATCGTCTGGATCCAAACTGAGTGCTGTGGCGGGCTGGCGTTTGATGCCAGTTACAGCCCAGTGCCAGTTACAGTTTTGGCACGGGCATCGGGTTAGTGACCGTCCGGTAGGGCAAGCGATACTCGGGGGCAAGGTCGACCCCGTAGCCACGCTGTAATTCCCATCTCGCGCGGGCTGCCCAAGGCGATCCTGGATGGTCGATTTGAATCTGTTCGAACAGCGAAGTTGCCCGTTCGATGTAGGGTTTGGCATCTTCGGTTAGCGTCCGTTTGGTCGTGCGGATGTCCCAGTCGACCAGTCGGCGGTTACCACGGGTCGGTTCAGCCGATTTTGGGTTAGCGATAAAAGCATCCAGCGCGACGCCGTACTCATAGATCCTCGCCTGGTACGCGATCAATTGCGCCAAAATGATGTCGTAATTCGCTTGCCACCGCGGATCGGCTTCTTGTTCACGCAGCAAGCTTCCGTTGATTAAGGCTCGCTCTGCTTCGGCCATGTAGCGTAGATGCAATTTTGCTTTTTCTTGTTCCTGTCGCACCTGCGTGATGAATTCTTGTGGTTTGATCGAAAATTCCATTCGCATCTCGATCGCTTTTTGATTGGCGGATTGATAGGGATTCAGATCTTGAATCACTTGCCAGATCAACGACCTTAGCGGGAACTCATCGCGGTCAGCCAAGACTTCGATGCGGGCACGCAAATCAGGCCGATAGGGTCGTAGTGCTTCGGTCGCATAGCTTTCCTTTTGTCGACCGACGACTTCTTCTTCAATGCTAGGCAGCATGAAAAAGATACCATTGGTTTCCCGTGCCATGCGAGTCTGTTCGTAGGGGCCAAAGCCGCTGCTGAACGCATCGTGTCGTCTGCGAAACCCATTGGTTTGTAATTGCTCGGGAAAAGCAGTCTCGGGGCCGCGGTCCATCGGTAACCAGTGGACTCGGTTGGTTTGCGGGTGTTGCCAACGAAAGAAAGCGAACGGGTACCCGAAGACCGATTCGCGTCCGATGACGTAGATTCGGCAGTTCGCTGCTTTTGCGACCGCGATTGCTTGTTCCAGAAACGCATTGTTGTTGGGGCGATTGCCGCTTTCGTCAGTCACCAGGATCAACACCATCTGCCGACCGCGACGGGCCAGATCGCGATAGGTGGTGATGGTGGTCCCCACTGCCGAGCACATCATTTCTTGCCCGGTGGCGTCGACGGGAATCGAATCAATTGCTTCTCGAATTCGCTCCAGGTCGTTGGTGGGGGCATGTCCCGTATGGTCGACAAACCCGCCGCCGTAACTGGTCACAGCGGTCAGCAGTGCATCATTTTTGAAGCGACCAGAGAGTCCCAGTTGATCGTAGACCGTTTCGAACCGATCGCGAATCTCTTGCTGATCGTCCTTCATGCTGTTGGATTGGTCAAAGCACCAAACCGCCATCACGGGACCACCGTCAAGCAACCACAGAAGTTCTTGCGAGAGGCGATCGAGGGCTTGTTGGTACGACCCCACGATGTCGCGAGCTTCGCCTTTCACTTCGCCATCAGGGACTGCTTCGATCAAAGTGACGGCATCGGGGATTCCGATCGCTGGGGCCGAGATCTGGATCGCAGACGTGTCGGCTTTTGCCAGCAACGAGGGGTCTAGTTGCAAGGTGTTCGCCGAGGCCGCAGCCGTCATCGGTGCTGGCGCCGAATTGACGAGGGCGACGTTCTCAAGCAACACGTCGATCTCTGGCTGCAAGCTCACTTCGACCGGTGGATCTTCTTCCTTCTCAGGAGGAGGGATCACCATGATCCGTCCAATTTTTGGTCGCGATGCATCAAACGTGACCATCGCTAACAGCAGAATCAGCACCGTGTGCACAAGCATCGACACCGTTGGCGGAATCCAGCGATGTGGCGTTGGAACTGGCTGAGCCGTGGAATCAGTTTTTACAATCGCCATCGGTCAATCGGGCCTTTTGGAAAATACTTTGTCCCCCGGCCCTTATTGTACCCCGAAAGTATCGGCAACGCTCAAGGCGGTGAATCTTGCTGGGCACTGCTCGGCCACCAGGTTGCCTGCAGGTGCACTGAGATTATTCGCCGATGAGTGTTGCGATTTCACCTGCCAAGCGGTTCACGGTTCCTTTACCGTCGGGGTGGAGGCGATTGCTCAGAAATACAAAGACACGTTGTTTCTCTGGATCGATCCAGAGCACGGTGCCAGTAAAACCACCATGTCCAAAGGCTGCGTCCGACAGCGTTTTTCCTCGATTGCTTGAATAGGGGGATCGGTGGTCCCAGCCATAGGTCCGCGTCCCGCGTGGAACCTCTCTCGGTTTTGTCATCAGCTCGAATGTTTCCGTTTGCAGGATCTGAATGTCTTGCAAACTGCCGCGACCCAGCATCATCTGGCCGAACCGCACCAGATCGTCGGCGGTTGAGAACAATCCTGCATGTCCAGCAACGCCATCCAGCAAGTGGGCGCGCGGGTCATGGACTTCGCCACGGATCCACTCGCCATCGCGTTGCTCCGTGGGCGCGGTTTGCTGTCTCGATTCGGCACTTGGGCGATAGCCAGTGTGGTCCATTCTCAGTGGCTGGAAGATTTGTTCAGCAGCAAATTCATTCAACGACTTTCCGCTAACCCGTTCGACCAACTTGCCAAGCACCAGAAAGCCGACATCGGTGTAAGAGAACTTTTCGCGTCGCGGGGCAACCGGTTTGAGCTCCCAGATTTTTTGCCACGCATTATCGATCCCATCCTGGTAGTCGCGGAGGGCATTATCGGGGATCAACCCACCGACGTGCAGCAACAGGTCGGCCACTGTGATTTCAGATTTGCCTGCGGCACCGAATTCCGGCAGGTAGGTCCGGACAGGCTGGTCGACGTCGACTTTTTTTTGTTGAACGAGAATCATGACCGACATCGCCGTCGCGACTGGTTTGGTGATAGACGCCATGTCGAATACCGTTTCCACCGTCATCGGTTCCCGCGTCGGTTCGATTTGGCGGTCGCCGAACGCGCGGCGGTAAAGCACCTTTTCCTGATCCGCCACCACGACAACGGCTCCAGGCATCTCGCCGGCTGCGATGCCCGATTGAACGATCGTTTCAATTTTTGACCAGTCGGGGTCGGCTCCCCAGCAAAGGTTGGGAATCAATAGGTAACCGATCACCAAAACCAAGCGATTCATCAGAGTTGACCTTCGTCGATGGGGAATACTTTGCGAGGAAACCAAGCTTCGTCTTTCCACTTGAGGATTGCCCGCAGTTGTCCGTCACTGGTGACGGCAGCCGCCTCGGGGCTGGAAGTTTCGGGGCTGGAAGTTTCTTGATCCGGCAGGGGAGATCCGTCGATGCACAAGCCATGCCCGAGTCGGCGACATTGATCTGGATCGACTTTGATTTGTCGCAGGTGTGCAATGCTCGGGGCACAAGGAGACAACATGATTGAAAGATCGTCCTCACGCAATCGTTCAAGCGAAATCGAGTTCTGTTCTTCGTGCGGGCCAACTGCTAAGCGTTTTAGGTAGGACATGACCGCCACCGATCCGGCAGCACGAGCCAAGTCGATCCCAAGGGAGCGAATGTAGGTTCCCGAACCACAGACCGTTTCGAATTCGAATTCAGGAAATTCATAGCGATCAATTTGCAAGGAATCGATTCGGACTTGCCGCGAGGGCATCTCGACCACTTCCCCGGCACGAGCCCGTTTGTAGGCACGTTGGCCGTCGACCCAGATCGCGGAATAGGCGGAGGGAGTTTGTTCGATCGTTCCAACCAGGCTGCGAGCTGCTTGCTGCAAGCTCTCTTCGCTTGGGTGGGGCAGATCGGGGTGCTCGGTGATCGCCCCCTCCAGGTCGCCACTCTCGCTCGATTGTCCCAGCCGGAAAATCGCTCGGTAACGTTTCGGTAGTTGCTGCAGGTAGGGGATCAAGCGGACAGCGGGGCCGACACCCAGAACCAGAACTCCCTCGGCCAGCGGGTCGAGCGTTCCGGCGTGGCCCACCTTGATTTTCTTGCCGAGTCGTCGGGACACCACGTTGACCACGTCGCGAGAAGTCATTCCCGGTGGCTTTTCGCAATTGAGAAATCCGAATAAGTTCACTGTTACTCTCTGCGTGGTGGTCGTGGCGACCGCTACTCTAATTTGCGGATGATTCATCGCCGAATCGAATCCTCTCCTTTAAACACTAGAGACTCCATGGACACAAGCAAAGAACGGGTGGTTCTTCAGGGAGCACGATTTAACGTGCACGAGCTTCAATTACAGGGAACTGACGGTGAGACCTACGTCCGCGAAGTGATTCGGCACCCGGGAGCAGTGGTGCTGTTACCGCTGATCGACCGGGATACGGTCGTGTTGATCGAGAATCACCGTCCCAGTGTGGGGCAAACCTTGTTGGAACTTCCGGCCGGCACTCGCGAACCGGGAGAACCGGCAGAGTCAACCGCGCAGCGTGAATTGATCGAAGAGACTGGTTATTCTGCGGGCAAACTGACCAAATTGCATGATTTTTATTCTGCGCCCGGCATTTGCGATGAACTGATGCATCTTTATTTGGCCGAGGATTTATCGGCTGGTCAACATGCGCGTGAAGCGACCGAACAGATCGAGAATCGAATCACGACGCGGCAGGAAGTTCAGCAGATGATGGCCGATGGCAGGATTTGTGATGCCAAAACCCTGGTCGGGCTCTATGCATTCCTGAGCCTGCATTCCTGATCGCAATCATCTGGTGTTGCTTTTCTTGGGTGCCCCAAAACCCTTCATCGCACAATCCGCCCCTTCATCGCACAATCCGCCAGCACCGGTGGATTCGGCGATTGCGAAAGTCTTCGGGTACCGTTTGCTTTGAAATCTCGTGCACTTCGCTGACCGGAAGCGCCGATGTGTCGAATTTGAAGCGTCGGAAGTTGCAGGAAAAATAGATTACACCTCCTCGCTTCACGAGTGGAAGCAAGTCATTCAGCATTGGTATGGCATGGTGCTGCACATTCCAATCGTAGTCCGTTCGCTTGCTGTTGGAGAATGTCGGCGGGTCGACCACGACCAAGTCAAAACTTTCTCGCGTTGGATATCCACGGAGGAAATCGCCCACGTCTCTGGCCAAAAAGCGATGTTGGGGACCGGTGAAGCCGTTGATCCGCATGTTCTCATTGGCCCAGTCGAGATAACGCTGCGAAAGATCGACGCTTGTGGTTTTCGCTGCACCACCTGCTGCCGCATAAACGGTGAACGCACCGGTATAGGCAAACAAGTTCAAGAAGTTCTTTCCTTGTGCTTCCTCACGCACCCGTTGCCGTGCGACCCGATGGTCGAGAAACAAACCGGTGTCGACGTAATCTGACAGATTGACCAAGAACTTCATTCCCCCCTCTTCCACTTCGATACGGTTGCCGGTTTCGGCAACCTTGCCGTATTGAGTGTTGCCACGTTGTCGCGAGCGACGTTTCAGGAAGACTTGGTGGGAAGGAATATCGAGTGCCTCGCCTGCTGTTTCGGCCATCCGGTCCAACCAATTGCCATGTTGGGCCGGATCACGATCATGAGGCCGTTCATACTCGGTAATGTGAAGGTTGTCTCCGTACCGATCGACGATCAATGGGATTTCGGGTATGTCGCGCTCATACAAGCGAAAGCAGGTGATGCCACGCCGGGTCGGCCAGCGACGCAAATGCTTGGCCCGCTTCCGTAGTCGAACAGCAAACAGCTCCGCTTGCTCCGCAGCTTTTTCACCAAGTTCACCAAACGCGGCCCCGCCAGATGCATGAACGTAAGGCTTTGACGCAGGTCGGGGGCGGTTCTCTCCTGTGTGCTGAGTGGCCCTCGCCCACGGCGTGTTTTCAGCTGCCGGCGTGTTTTCAGTTGCCGGCGTGTTTTCAGTTGCCGGTGTGTTTTCAGTTGCCGGTGTGTTTTCAGTTGCCGGTGTGTTTTCAGTTGCCGGCGTGTTTTCAGTTGCCGGTCTGTTTTCAGTTGCCGGTCTGTTTTCAGTTGCCGGCGTGTTTTCAGTTGCCTGTCTGTTTTCAGTTGCCGGTCTGTTTTTAGTTGCTGGCGTGTTTTCGATTGCTGGCGTGTTTTCAGTTGCTGGCGTGTTTTCAGTTGCTGGCGTGTTTTCGGTTGCTGGCGTGTTTTCAGTGACCGAAGTCTCCGTGATCACTCCCGTCTCTTCTGCTGTTTGATTCTCTGCGGTGGCTTGCGTTGCTTCTCCCGTCGTAGCTGATCCGATGACAGGTTTGGGGCCATGGAACTGAAAGTAGGTGCATTCGATGCGGCCGTTATAAAGTTTGCGGCGGCGATCAGCGGGGCGACCGAGGATTGATTCAAATCCGGGATACGCCGTCAGGATATAGTGGCTCCAGGTTGGGAGTTTGCGGAGCACGTCGGGAATCGAGCCATACAGTTCGTCCAGTTCCCAGTCTTCGCCAATTCGTTCGCCGTAGGGTGGGTTGGTGATCAAACAGCCAAACCGGCGTTTGCTGGTGAGTGAATCGAAGCTGCCTTCTTGGAAGTGAATGTCGTTGCTGACCCCTGCACGTTCTGCATTTTCGCGAGCCGCTTTCAGCACCCAATGCGCATGATCACTTCCCAGGATGCGTTCTTCCAGGCTGTCCAGCTGATTGGCCAATGCATCGGCGCAGAGATCTTGCCAAAGTTCTTGTGGAAAGGTGGGCCAATGGTGAAAGGCGAACTCCCGTGTTCTACCGGGTGCCATGTTTCGTCCAATCATGGCGGCTTCGATGGGGATCGTGCCACTGCCGCAGAACGGATCGATCAAGGGGCGATCGCGTCTCCAAAAACTCAGCATCACCATCGCGGCGGCGAGCGTTTCTTTCAGCGGTGCCTGACTGATCAAAGTGCGGTAGCCCCGCCGGTGCAAACTACGGCCTGTGGTGTCGATGGTCAGCGTTGCCACATCTTTAAGCAGGGCGATGTCAACTTTGTACTCGGGGCCTTCTTCTGGGAGGTCTTCTTGGCCATGATCGCGGCGCATCGCATCGACGATCGCTCGCTTCACCGCGCGTTGACAGGCGGGAACGCTGCTCAACGTTGACTTGATCGACCGTCCGGTCACGGGGAACCGAGCATCGGCGGGAATTAATTTTGCCCAATTCAGTTCGCGGGTTGTCTCGAACAGTGCGTCGAAATCCGCCGCCGGAAATTGCGCGACTTGAATCAGCACTCGGTCGGCTGTTCTTAACCACAAGTTGGCTCGGCCGATGGTTTCCAGGCTTCCTTGGAAGTGAACGCGTCCTGGGTTCCCAATCGTCGCCGACAACTCGAGTGCCTCCAGTTCTCGTTTTACGACCGCTTCGAGTCCAAAGGCGCAGGCAGCAACTAGATCCATGGTCGGGGCTTTATTTTGCGTCACGGCAGCAGTGCCAGAATTTCGTCGACAACCTGATCGATTGAATGATCGGTTGTCTCGATTCGATGTTGGGATGTTTGTTCATAAATCGGTCGCCGTTGATCCAGCAACCGCTCGATCTCTGCCAGCGCCGGGAGCGCTGTTAGAGCGGGGCGACGTTCAGCAGTTGTTTCATCGCGATTCAGTCGGGCTGCAATCGTGTTGGCGTCAGCGTCCAGCCAGATACAGATTCCGGTGGTCGCGATGCAGTTACGGTTCTCGGCCCGCAGAATGGCGCCGCCACCGAGCGAAATGAGAGTGGGAGGCAATTTTGCGACCGTGGCCAACGCCGTTGATTCCAAGTCGCGAAAAGCGGATTCCCCAGCATCTTCGAAAATCTTACTGATCGAGACCCCCGCCTGCTGCTCGACGACCTCGTCCAAATCGATTGCCGTGACGCCCAGCTGTTTTGCCAGCAAGCGGGCTACCGATGATTTCCCGGTCCCGCGGAATCCGGTCAAATAGAGATGTGTCGTTAACGTCATGGACGCATTCTCCATTGATCGCGGCTGCTGGCAAGCACATCGAATTCAGGGAAATTACTGAGAGGCCCCGAAATGAACCCGAAATATGCTCGGCCGAGTTGGTTGCTAAACTGAGGCGTATGAGTCATTTCACTGATCGTCGATCCCGCTTGTGGCTGATGCGAGCGTTGGCCATTGCGCTCTCGCTGACGCCTTTGATCGTCGTGGAAGTGATCTTTCGCTCGATTGAAACACCGGTCGAGGAGGCGCTGGATCGTGATCCCTTGGTCGATCTTTCACAGCTGCAGCCTCTATTTGTGCAAAATGAAGGGGCAAGTGGCGATCGCTGGGTGATCCCGAAATCACGTTTGAATTTTTTTCGCCCCGACTCGTTTTTAGCCAAGAAGCCAGCTGGATTGCGGCGGATTTTTGTGCTCGGTGGATCGACGGTGCAGGGGCGGCCTTACGCCACCGAGACAGCTTTTAGCACTTGGTTGCGTTTGCGTTTGGAAGCCAACCAGCCGCAGACTCGCTTTGAAGTGGTCAATTGTGGTGGTGTTTCCTATGCCAGTTATCGCGTCGCGAAGATTTTGGACGAGGTGCTGAAGCACAAGCCGGATGCGATCGTGATTTACACAGGACACAACGAGTTCTTGGAAGATCGCGAGTATGCCGAGATCCGTGAAATGGGGGCTCTGCGTCGTGGGTTCGCGACCGTCGCTGGGCAGGTCGCGACAGTTCGCTGGATTCGCCGTGCATTTTTTGAATCACCCCGGCCAGAACGTTTGATGCCGGGCGAAGTCGAGGCGCGTCTTGATCGTGTTGGAGGTCTCGAGCGGTATCACCGTGATGATCGGTGGCGAACCGGTGTGGAACGGCACTTTGAAACGACACTGCGGCGAATGGTTGAACGTGTGCAAGCCGCCGATGTGCCACTCGTTCTGTGTGTTCCCGCGTCTGATCTGGTGCGAACGCCTCCTTTCAAAGTGGAGCTGCCCGAGGGATTATCGGAGCAAAGCCGCGCTGAATTGGCGGGGCTTTGGGCACAGGCAAAGGACATCGATGCTTCCGAGGCTGACCGCGTTCAGGCTGCGGAGGGTTGTTTGGCGATCGACCCCAATCACGCTGGGGGCCATTATCTTCTTGGTCGACATTTATTTGAGCGTGGCGAGGCGACCTCAGCTCGTTCTCACTTGATGTCCGCCCGCGACCACGATGTCTGCCCACTTCGTGCTACCGCTTCGATCGTGCGATCGGTGACGAACGTCGCGACCGAACGCCAGATTCCCTTGGTCGTGACCCCGGAATTGTTAGACCAACGCGATTGGCGTGGCCAGCGTCGGCCAGACGGACTCCCCGACCCTGCTTTTTTCGTCGACCATCTTCATCCGTCGGTCAGCG
Organism: Rubripirellula sp.; assembly: GCA_029245125.1. Taxonomy (GTDB): domain Bacteria; phylum Planctomycetota; class Planctomycetia; order Pirellulales; family Pirellulaceae; genus Rubripirellula. The sequence continues at coordinate 11,715 of JAQWPZ010000110.1, read as the reverse complement.
GTCACCAGCAGCTTGGGGAGGCGATCGGCGATGCCCTGGTCAAAATGGATTGGGCGAGTCAGGGGGATGATGAAAGTGATCGACGCTATGCCATGCTGGTCGAGCAGCAGATGGCGGGGCTAAAAGCTGGTTACTTTGCTCGCGGCAGGCAGCGTCTTGCCGGGCTGCGGCAATGGGCCGCTGGTCGAGCTGGCCAAGAACTGCCCGATTTGCCTCCGTCAGCACCCTAAGCGGCAAGCTGTTCCCACAAAACGGACACCACAAGATTTGGGACGAGCGTGTTGCGAAATCCGGGAAGATAGGTCCAGCCCGGCGGGGATATGGGGGAGAGCAACGGGATGGAGAAACGGCGACGGCCTAGTCAAAAATGGGGCGCACAGGAACGTCTGGCTCCGTTCGCCCCATCTCGGTAAGCTAGGGCTGCCCGACTGGGGTACTTAGGGAAAGAACTTGACGGATAAGGATGGAAACGTGTTTGTTTCAGCGTCGACCGAGTGCTGGCCGGAAGCCGAATTAGAGGACGTGATCGAGGTTTTAACCGATCTTGAGTTCACTGCTATCGAAATCGCTCTTCATGAGTCAGGAACCATCAAGCCGAGTGAGTTGCTGCAGGATCCGGATCGTGCGATCCAACTGCTGCGACACACCCACAGGCTCGAAATTTCGGCTTACAGCCTTGAACTTGCTTCCACCGGGGAGCAGTACTTTGAGGACTTCACCACCATTTGCCGCATCGCCAAAACGACCAAGGTCGTGAATGTGACGGTGCCTTCGTCTGAACGCGGGACACCGTTCAATGAGGAAGTTGAGCGTCTGCAAAAACTGGTCGATATCGCCGAAGGCGAAGGGGTGCGAGTCGCTGTTCGTAGCCAATTAGGCTGCTTAAGTGAAGATCCTGACACCCTGATGGTGCTTTGCAACAACATCGAAGGATTAGGAATTACCCTCGATCCAAGCGTCTACATTTGCAGCAATGCGAAATCGATCAGCTTGGACAAAATTCTTAAGTTTGTGTGCAGTGTCCACCTGCGTGATTCGCGACCAGACGCCTTTCAGGTCAGCGTTGGCCAAGGGGAGGTCGACTATGGCAAGTTGGTCACCCAATTGGAACGTGAGAAGTACGATCGCGCTTTGACTGTTCACATGTCACCGATGGAAGGCTTGGACCATCGAGTCGAATTGCGGAAATTACGACGTTTGCTCGAAACGCTAATGTAATGTGGCCCGCTGAATGGTCGGCGACGATGCGATGAGTGAATCCGAAGCTGTCGCAGCTTTGCCCAGCTTGTTGGGTTCCAGCTTGTTGGGTTCCAGCTTGTTGGGTTCCAGCTTGTTGGGTTCCAGCCTGTTGGGTTCCAGCCTGTTGGGTTCCAGCCTGCGACTCCCACGAGCCGATGTTGCACCAGCTTTGAGTTATGGGCGGCACCGTGGGCCCGCGAGACCCGATGCGCGGATCGCGGCGGTCTCGATTGCGCTGTTTCAGGACGAGGATGATCAGTGGATAATTCCGCTGACGTTGCGGCCCAAATCGTTACAGCATCACGCCGGTCAAGTTTGTTTGCCGGGAGGTCGGTTGGAAGGGAATGAGAATCCGTCCCAAGCCGCCCTGCGGGAATTCGAGGAAGAGCTGGGCGTCCGTGCGGAGGTCACCTGCCACTGTGGTGAATTGTCGACTCAGTACGTGTATGCCAGCAACAATCTGGTTCATCCGGTCGTTTCTGTTATTTCACGACCGATCAAACCCTGGCAGCCTGATCCTGTCGAAGTGGCAGAAGTCATCCTCCTGCCGCTGGTGAAGTTGTTGCGAAATCGCGATGAATGTGAGCTGGCATTGCGGCGGGAAGTGCGACACGACGGCCAGACTGTCGACCATATGGTGTTTCGAGCGACGGCTTTTCAGTGCGGTGGGCACAGGATCTGGGGGGCTACGGCGCTGATTCTGGATCAATTGGCGCGAATCTTGCTTTCTGTTTGATCGGTACGAAACGACTGCCGCTTTGGAGCAATGATCTTTTCAGCCGACGGTTCAATCAACGTGGGCTGGTGGTGTAAAGATCTTGGGCTTGTCGCCTCGTTCTACGCTGCCCGCCAGATTTCTAGGCTGCCCGCCAGATTTCTGAGTTGCCCGCCGGATTTCTTAGTTGCCTTGGTTGGTTGTCTTGGAATCAGCTTGGCGTCGACTCGGGGATGCGGTGCCCGTTGCCCACTTGACCGGAACCCTTACAATTCAAACGCTGGCTGCGCACGCCAGCATGCTGCCTGTTCGCGGGGGGCTGCTGTCCCAGCAAACTTGTCCATTCACGAATGAACCATTCCCTTTGGAAGGAAATAATTATGGCTTCTGACGCCGTCGTAGAATTTACTGAAGACAACTTTAAAGCCGAAGTGATCGAAGCCGACGGTGCTGTCCTGGTCGATTTTTGGGCTCCCTGGTGTGGACCTTGTCGTCAAATCGCACCGATGATCGATGAACTGGCCAGCGAGAATCCAAACGCCAAAGTCGGCAAAGTGAACATCGACGATAACCCCGGCGTCGCGCAGCAATTTGGAATCACCAGCATTCCTACGTTGCTGGTCTTTAAGGGTGGCGAGGTGTCTGACAGCTTCATTGGGGTTCGTCCCAAGTCGGCCTTGCAGGAAGCGATTGATTCGGCAGCATCGTGATTCCATTCGTAGGCTAGGTCTGCCGCGGCAGCTCGCTGAACGACGAGCGTCTGCGTTCGCGGTGTGAAAGCCGCGAACTTTCCTGCCTGAATTTGACACTGCTGCTGTCGTTACCGTTGATGCTGTCGCTGCCAATACCACTCTCGTTGACGAGCTAACTTTGACCACACCATCCAGCCCTGCAGCCGGCCCCAAGAGTGCCGCGGCCTTCGAAAGAGCTCGGCGTTTGATGCCGGGCGGGGTCAACAGCCCAGCCCGCGCGTTCGGTGCCGTTGGTGGTACCCCGTTGTTTATTGACCACGCCGAAGGACCGTATCTGTTTGATATCGATGGGAATCGACTTATCGATTACATCGGGTCCTGGGGGCCAATGATTCTCGGCCACGCTCATGGTGAAGTGATCGAGGCGATTGTCCAGGCTGCTGGGCGGGGAACAAGTTATGGAGCGCCGACAGAGGCAGAGTCCCAGCTCGCCGAGCAGATCATTGATGCGGTGCCGAGTGTCGAAAAAGTCCGCTTGGTCAACAGCGGTACCGAAGCGACGATGAGCGCGATCCGCGTGGCTCGGGGGGCGACCGGACGTGACAAAATTATCAAGTTCGCCGGTAACTATCACGGCCACGTCGATAGCCTACTCGTGGCGGCAGGTAGTGCGGCTGCGACTTTGGGAGTGCCCGATTCGCCTGGAGTGACACCAGGAGCCGGGCAGGACACCATCGTGCTGTCTTACAATGATGCCGAATCGGTCCAGCAAACATTTCAGCAGTATCCTGGCCAAATCGCAGCGGTGATCTTAGAGCCGATCGTCGGAAATATGGGCTGCGTGCCGGCAACTCTCGAGTTCCTGCAGACGCTTCGCGATGTTACCACTGACGATGGCGCGATCTTGATCTTTGACGAAGTGATGACCGGTTTTCGAGTTGCCTTCGGCGGTGCGCAAGAGCGATTTGGTATCACACCCGACATGACCACGCTCGGCAAAATCGTGGGTGGTGGGATGCCACTTGGCGCCTACGGTGGACGGGCTGACATCATGGACCAAGTGTTGCCGGCTGGGAAAGTTTTCCAAGCGGGGACTCTGAGTGGAAATCCTGTTGCGGTCGCGGCCGGTAGCGCAACCTTAAGATTGCTCAAAAACGATTCGCCTTATGCCTATCTCGACATGATCGGTGATCGGTTGGCGAAGGGCTTGGATCACGCTGCAACGGCGGCGGGAATCGATCACTGCGTTCAGGGAGTCGGCAGCATGGTCACGCTGTTCTTTCATCCCGGTCCCGTTCACAGTTGGAACGAAGCCGAACATTGTGATCGCGAAATGTTTGGTCGCTACTTCTGGGGCCTGATTCAGGCAGGGGTATACATGCCCTGCAGCCAGTTTGAGGCCTTGTTCATCAGCCGCATGCACACCGAAGCGATCATCGATGAAACCATCGCGGCCGCCGAGCGTGTCTTGAGTCAGCTCGCTTAGCGTGGGCCGGTTGGGTCCACGGTACGATTGAAATCTCCCGCGGGGCTAAATCGCCAGCGGTGTTTGGCGAGACATCGCGTCGCGAGCACGGTGGGTGAAGGAACGATTTGTTTCTTCGACCAGCAGCTGCCATTGGTGAGCAGCCGCCTTCGGTCAGCAGCTTCATTTCGTCGGTTGGGGTGGCGTGCGGATCACGAGGTTGCGGATTTCGGTCATGTCTTCGATGGCGAACCGAATGCCTTCGCGTCCCAGGCCACTGTCTTTAACGCCGCCGTACGGCATATGGTCGACTCGCCACGACGGGACGTCTCCGATCACGACCCCGCCGACTTCCAGTTCGTCCCAGGCTTGTTGCATTTTGTATAGGTCGCGGGTGAAGATACCTGCTTGCAGACCGAACTCACTTCGGTTCACTTCGTTGATGGCATCCTCGAAATCGGTGAATCGGCTCAATACCGCAACGGGACCGAATGCTTCTTGAGTGCAGATGTCTTGATCTTGTGGTACGTCTTCCATCAACGTCGCCTCGAGCATCGCGCCGTCGCGATGTCCGCCGCATAGGATTTTGCCTCCTGCGGCCGCGGCCGCCTCGATCCAGCCGTGCAGTCGCTCTGCTTCGTTCTCCGAAATCATGGGGCCGATAAAAGTCGATTCCTCTTTCGGGTCACCAGCGACCAGCGTCTTTGTTTCGGCGACTAGCTGATCGCGGAGCGCAGCGTAGATCGAATCGTGGGCAATGATTCGTTGCACACCAATGCAGCTTTGCCCCGACTGGTAGAACGCACCGAAAACTAATCGTTGCACAGCATCTTGCAGGTCAGCATCTTCGTCGACAACGCATGCGGCGTTGCCACCCAGTTCCAGCACGACAGGTTTCTTGCCCGCCATCGATTTCAGTTTCCACCCAACAGCGGGCGATCCGGTGAAGCTCAGCAGTTTCAAGCGATCGTCAGTGGTGAATAAATCGGCTCCGTCACGACTGCAGGGCAAAATTGAGAACGCGCCCGCTGGCAAATCTGTTTCGGCCAACACCTCGCCGATCATCAGTGCACCGATTGGTGTGCGACTGGCGGGCTTGAGCACGAAGGGGCAGCCCACTGCCAAAGCGGGAGCGATTTTATGAGCGGCTAAATTCAACGGGAAATTAAAAGGTGAAATGAATGAGCAGGGACCGATGGGAACTTTTTGGTACATCCCTCGGTATCCGCGAGCTCGCGGCGCGATTTCCAAGTCCATGACTTCGCCGCTGATTCGCACTGATTCTTCAGCCGCGATTCGAAAGGTATCGATCAGCCGTGTCACCTCGCCGCGAGCATCTTTAATCGGTTTGCCAGCTTCAATGCACAGCGACATGGCGAGTTCGTCGAAGCGTTGCTCGAAACGCTGAACGCAATGATTCAATATCGACTGACGCTCGTAAGCGGCCATGTGTCGCATCGGTGTCGCTGCCTCATCAGCAGCGGCGATCGCTTGGTCAATCGCCTTGGCATCAGCGATCGCGACGCGGGTCGCGACCTCCCCCGAATACTTGTCGATCACCACTAATTCCTGGTTGGGAGCGACTGGCTTGTTGGCCAAGTAATACGGGTAGCTGGTTTGCAACATGTGAGAACCGAAATGAGGCTGACAGGGAAAAAACAGGACGCTGACAGGGAAAAAACAGGAGTCCGTTGGGGGAACGTCGTGTGGGTGTCTTGCGAGCTCGTTAAATGGCAGCACTAAGTTGCTTGAGGTCGTGGTTCAAAATCTTGTCGTTGTCCGAATAATCGACTGGAACCTCGATCAGGTGAACACCATCGGTAGCGTGGCATTTCTGCATCACTTCCAATAGCTGACTCGATTTTTCGATCCGGTATCCATGAGCCCCGTAGCTCTCTGCGTACTTTACAAAATCAGGGTTCCCATAATCGAGACCGAAGTTGGTAAGCCCCATGTTGGCCTGTTTCCACTTGATCATTCCGTAGGCGTTATCGCGAAGGACCAAAACAACCAGCTGCATCTTCATGCGAACGGCTGTTTCCAATTCTTGAGAGTTCATCATGAATCCTCCGTCGCCGCAGATTGCCATGACTTTGCGGTTGGGATACACCAACCGAGCAGCCATCGCTGAAGGCAAGCCGGCACCCATCGTTGCTAACGCATTGTCGAGCAGGACCGTGTTGGGGGCGCTGGCGCGATAGTTTCTCGCAAACCAAATCTTGTAGACACCGTTGTCCAACGCGATGATGCCATCCTCTGGCATCACGGCTCGAACGTCGGCAACCAGACGCTGCGGATAGATAGGAAAACGAGGGTCGTCCGAACCATCGAGTAGGTGTTCGTCGCTGGCTGCTTTGACCTCCATGAAACGATCGACTGTCCAATGAGATTGGGGGGCGATTCCCTCGCCAATTCGCCAGATTGCATTGGCGATGTCGCCAACCACTTCCAGTTGTGGAAAGTAAACCGGATCGACGACTGCTGAGGAGAAATTCAAGTGGATGACTTTGACACCGTCCAGCTGCATAAAGAAGGGCGGCTTTTCGACTACATCATGCCCCACGTTGATAATCAAGTCCGCCGCCTCGACACCGCGATGTACAAAGTCGCCTGCCGAGAGTGCGGTGTTGCCGAGGAACAGCGGGTCGCGTTCGTCCACCACTCCTTTTCCCATTTGGGTGGTGACAAAGGGGATGCCTGTTTTGTCAATGAACTGGCGTAGCGTCCGCCTCGTCAATTTGCGATTCGCTCCCGCTCCGATCAGCAGCAGTGGCCGCTCGGCATGCTCTATCATCTTGATCGCCGCATGGATCGATTTGTCCTCAGCAGTCGGGCGGCGAACGTAACTGGCTGGGATTGGTAGTTCATCGACCTCCTCAGCCGCGATGTCTTCCGGAAATTCCAAGTGCACCGCGCCAGGTTTTTCTTCCAGTGCCAATCGGAATGATTCCCGCACTCGGGAAGGAATATTTGCTCCGCTGACCAATTGGCGAGTGTACTTGCAAAGTGGTCGCATCATGTCCACGACATCGATGATTTGAAATTGGCCTTGCTTGCTGGACTTTACCGGCTTTTGACCCGTGATCATCATCATCGGCATGCCACCTAATTTTGCGTAGGCTGCGGCCGTTACAAAGTTCGTGGCACCAGGACCAAGCGTCGAAAGGCAGACGCCCACTTTCCCGGTCAAACGCCCGTATGTCGCCGCCATAAAGCCGGCAGCTTGTTCGTGACGCGTCAAAACGAGTCGGATACTTGATCGCGACATGGAATCCAGAAAGTCGAGGTTCTCTTCACCAGGAATTCCAAACACATATTCGACTCCCTCCGCCTCAAGTGCACGCATGAAAAGTTCGGACGCCTTCATGTTCATCCCATCGTTTGAGTTGCCAAACACCGCACGGAGATTCATTGTTTTGCTGATCGACGTTTGGGCCGATCGACCTCCATTGTTGTTCATCCGGACCACCCACGTGGGAATTTTGTAAATCGGTGTGGCGAGATTTACCGAAAACCGCAATGAGCGATGGAGTGCGATGTCATGGCCTCGCGACGTCTCGGACAACCCTCCCCGCATCGCTGTCCGTTCCTCAACGAAGTAACGGGCGGTATCCAAGAGGTCCAAATGATCGAGAGAGACCGGCCCTTGTGTCCCTCGTTCATCGACGTCGGCAGGGCCCTTTTGGCTTGGCTGGAGCCCGTCGATTCCGGAGAGAAGATGGAGAGGGAATGCGAGGCTTGTGTTTCGGCCGATTCACCGAAATCGGATCACCTCTTCAAGCGGGCCTCGCTCTGGCGTCGAGGTGCTGACGGGCTGAATGATGGGCCAGACTAATGGTGGCCCGGCGGTCACCACAGCGGAAAGTGAACGGCCACAGAGCGTTGGCGATGCAGAGAACACACGATGGTGGGCTGTGATGCTCAGCCGGCTATTCAGTTCTCATCGGCTTCAGCCAGGATGTCGCGAACTCGCAGCCCAAATTTATCGCCGACTTTGATCGCTTCCCCCGTGGCGATGTCTTGCCCACCCGCTTCCAGGACGAGAGGTTCGTCGCAGTGGGCATCAAACGTGAGCATGGAGCCGGGAACAAGATCGACGATTCGCTCCAAGGCAATGTTTTTGCGGGCCAATGTGACGCTAACCGGCGTTTTGATCGCAAGGACTGCCCGCGAATGGCTGCTGGTGAGGTCTGGCATGGCAATCCTGTTCTGAACACGCGGGAGGCGGCGAAATCGACCAAAGACCTCCCCGCTGCTGTCTTGTTATCGTCGTGGTAAGCGGAAAAGATTGCCCAGAGTGCAGGAAAGATGAGCAAAATGCTGCCTTCACGAGGCCTTTTTTTGCCCGCTCCCCCCATTCGGGGGTGTAGCCGAGTCGATGGCGGAGATACATTGGTCGCTTCGTGTTGGGATCGGTCCCGTTCATGCGTAATCGGCCTTTCTGGAAACGCCTCTACGTTATTGATCTTTTGAAATAGAAAGCAAAGAGCATGTGCCTACTGGCTGTTCAATATCGCTTGGTGCCCGAGAGTCCAATCCTCGTGGCGGCCAATCGCGAAGAATACTTCGATCGACCGAGTTTGCCGCCATCGATCCAATCGGGAAAACCTCGCGTTTTGTGCGGGATCGATCAACAGGCCGGCGGAACTTGGCTGGGTGTCAATCAGAACGGTTTGTTCGTTGGCCTCTGCAACCGCGCGACCACGATGCCTCTGTTTGGTCAACGTTCCCGTGGTTTGCTCGGGCTTGATTTACTCCGCTGCACGTCTGCTGCTGCTGCCTTGGAAAAGGCGGAAACGGAGTTTGCCAAGACTCGCTACGACGGCTGCAACATCCTGATCGCCGATGCCAAAAATGGCTACGCGATTCATGCCGATGAGCGTCAAGAGGTCGTCGAACTGCGTGAGGGGCTGAACATCATTGGTGCTCGGAATCTAAATGATCCGGAGGACCAGCGAGTGCAAATGGCTCGGCGACTGCTAACTTTGCAGACGCTCGACTCCCCTGTGAAGTTCTTGGCGGTTGCCAGCAAGGTGTTTGCTCGCGCTCCTGTCGGACCTGGTCGGCCCAGCATGGTGGTTCGCAACGGTGACTACGGCACGGTCAGCAGCACATTGATCGCACTGGGGGTGAAGCCTCGGGATGCGATCTATCAGTTCAGCAGCGGTGCACCGGACCAAGCGAAGTACGAAGATTTCTCGCCGATGCTGAGAGATATTCTCAGCCGTGGACTTCGAGAGTCACGGACCAAAGCGAAAGCAAGCAGCTAGACTCACCTGTCGCTTGCAAAGAACGCAAGTCTCGCGTTTGCCGATATTGCCGGTGAATGCGAACGAGGAATCGTAGCTTGTTGTTGTTTTTGGCTCGGCATCCTGATCGCCGAGCTCGATTGGAATGGAAACTCATCGCAGTTCTGCCGCTTCATGCCGGCGGGCGAACAGGAAGACGCATGGCTGATCGAGTAGCGGAACCAGGTCGGTTTGATTCACTAGACGGGGCTTTGTGTTTGGTGACCGGGGGTGCCGGATTCATCGGTTCACATCTGGTTGATGCATTACTGGCCCGCCGGGCCCGCGTCCGCGTGCTCGATAACTTCAGCACGGGGTTTGCGCACAACCTATCGCATCTGGATTCAGACGAAGCGGTTGAAATTCTTCGTGGTGATGCCTCCGACGCGGCAACGGTTGATGAGGCGGTAGCTGGTGTCGATTTTGTGTTTCATCAAGCCGCCATGGCGAGCGTACCACGCAGTATTCGGGAACCCGATCTGTGTCACGCTTGGTGCACGACTAGCACGGTCCAATTATTGCGAGCCGCGTCTCAAGCGAAAGTCAAGCGTTTGGTTCTTGCTTCGACGAGTGCAGCTTATGGTGATTCACCATTCGTCTCCAAACGCGAAGTTGATCCTGCGGCGCCTCTTTCGCCCTATGCGGCCGCAAAGCTTGCTTCGGAAGCTTATTGTCAGGCGTTCGTGCGGAGCTTTCCCATCGAAGCGGTCGTTCTGCGGTATTTCAATGTGTTTGGGCCGCGGCAAGATCCCCAAAGCGAGTATAGCGCCGTCATCCCGCGTTTCGTCTCGATGATCCTGGCGGGCGAACGACCGATTATTTACGGTGATGGACAGCAATCCCGCGATTTTGTGTACGTGCAGGATGTCGCAAAGGCGAACATGTTGGCAGCCACGACACCAGGAATCAGTGGGTCTACGATCAATGTGGCTCGTGGCGAGCGAACGACACTGTTGGATTTATTGGTGACGCTCCGCGAGATTTTGGGGCAGAACATCGAACCGATTCACGAACCTGCTCGGGTCGGCGATGTTCGGGACTCATTGGCTGATATTTCTCAGGCGAGAAATTTGCTGGGGTTTGAGCCGGACGTGTCGATGTCTCAAGGACTGAACCAAAGCGTCGATTACTACCGAAGTATCGTCGAATCTCAGGCGCCTGCCTCTTAGCAGATGTTCCTGATTTGGTTCTGCTCGCTAGTAGGTCTGGTGCGCTGGTAGGTCTGGTGCGCTGGCAACCCACGGCGGTCTGCCCGCTCGATAGTCGGTATGTTTTGATGCCTCAGTGCGTTTCTCAAGTTCGGTTGAACGCAGCCAAGTGGATCATTACTGATTGTGATTGGGCGAGCCGGACTTCTTCGCTCACCTGAAAAGCAGGGCCTCGGTGCGATGCTGGAAACGGGTTGCCGGTTTTTGGCTGGGCGGTTGGCATCGCCTCCCGTATTAATTCTGCCTGCGGGTGATTCCGGTTTGAGATACGATACGCCGGTGAATCGATTTTTCTTTGTTTGCTGCCTGTTGGTTCTTTTCGCCGGCAATACTGCTTCGGCCGATCTTCGTGCCGTACGGTTGCACAATGCGCTAGCACTCCCGAACGCGTTTCGGATTCATTCGGAGTTGTTTTCGGGTGGTACGCCGAGCGGTGATCTCGGTTTTGCTCAGCTAGAGCGTCTTGGCATCAAGACCATCGTCAGCGTCGATGGGGCGAAGCCCGATGTGGCTGCCGCCGAGCGGCATGGGATGCGTTACGTGCATCTACCGCACGGATACGAGGGGATTTCGGAGACCCACCGACGGCGACTCGCTAAGGCGGTTCTCGAGCTTCCCCGTCCAATTTACTTTCATTGCCACCACGGCAAGCATCGCAGTCCTGCAGCGGCGGTGGTGGCGGGGGTCGGTGCGGGGTTAATCGCACCATCAGCTGGGATTGGATTTCTGCAGCTCGCCGGAACCAGTGAGCATTACACGGGTTTGTACGAGGCTGCGGCGGGATCGCGCAGAATGGACGCTCAGATGCTGCAAGCCTTGCCGTTTGAGTTCGCTGCATTCGTCGAGGTGCCACCGATGGCTAAATCGATGGTCAAAATCGACAACGCGTTCGGCCGTTTGTCACGACTTCGCGATGCCGGTTGGCTGGCTCTCGCTGAGGAACCTGATCTCGATCCCGCTCATGAGGCATTGATTCTGAAAGAGCATTTCACGGAGCTGATTCGGAGTTCCCGTGACCGGCGATCGAATCGATGTCGGGATCTGCTCGAGAGCTCTCGCCGTTCGGCCGCGAAACTGGAGTCTGGTTTGCGAAGGAATCCCCGCGACC
>JAQWPZ010000109.1 GCA_029245125.1 Rubripirellula sp. | reverse complement strand
GGTCGCGGTGAAATCAGGATCGAGCGTCACACCGAGGTAGCCGCGTCGAAGTTTTCCATGCTGAATCAATTGATCAGCGACTTTCATGACCATCTTCATCGGAATCGCAAAACCGATCCCTTCGCTACCACCACTGCTGCTGGCAATCGCGGTATTCAATCCAATCACTTCACCTCGCAAATTCAACAAGGGTCCTCCACTATTGCCGGGATTGATTGCGGCATCTGTTTGGAAGAAATCTTGTAAGTCAATTTTTTGCTCTCCAAGCGAAAGATCGCGGCGACCCTTCGCACTCAGAATTCCGAAAGTAACCGAGTGGCTCAATCCGAACGGACTTCCAATCGCTACCACAAAATCACCGATCTCAATCTGATCACTGTCACCTAGCCGAGCAGCAGGTAAACGTAGCGAATCAATCCGCATTACAGCGACATCTGTACTAGCATCGGTCAATACTTTACTGGGACGAAATTCCTGCCCGGTATTGGACCGCAGCAAAATTTGACGAGGATTCGCACCGTGAATGACATGCCGGTTAGTAAGTGCCCATAACTCGCCATCCGCTCCCCGAATCACGACGCCGCTGCCAGCTTCATCGTACGCCCCACCACCTTTCCCATCCGTCTTGTGAGCCTCGATGTGAACGACGCTCGGCTTGACCAATTGAGAAACACGGCGAACCAAGTTTGCTAAGCGGTCAAACGTATTGAATTCTTCCGCGAGCTCGTTGAACAGCCGCTCGCGCTGCACATCCACTGACGCCAATTGCTTGGCTGGTGGATCGACCGACTTGCTGCGAACACTCACCGCACTGGTCGATTCAGGTATCTGAGCGACGACGCCGCGTAAAGAACAAAGACTACCGCTGGCGACTAGACAGAACGCAGCAACGCGCACGCCAGTGGCACGACAAAACAAGTTTGCAACCATAGATGGATGAAGGGACGTAGGTGAACGGATTGGGAGGTGGTCCCGTGGGAGGCGGCACCACAAATGAGCATCGGCCCTTGGGTGCTCGGAGCATGGCCCAAGCTTCCCGTGGCATCCTTTGTCGCACCATGCGACAAAACCGTCATGGCTGGCGCATCAAAAACGGCCGGAAAGTTTCCGACCGTCTCCCTGGCATTCCCTTTTCAACGCAAGCGGACGAACGCTACGTTGATGAATCAACTTCCGCGTTATCAAAGACACGATTCCACATCACACCACCGCTCGTTCCCGTCCGTTTTTCTGCTTTTCGGCGGCAATTGATGCAGTCGGTCGCGTAGGGGATCGCCCGCAAGCGAGTCAGCGGGATTGCTTTACCGCACGACTCACAGTCACCATAAACGCCTTGTTTGATGTGATCGATCGCATCATTGATGGCCGACAATTCGCGACTTTCAGCCTCAATCAACTGGCTGTTCAACTCATCCTGAACGGTATCAGCCGCAGCATCCAACACGTCACCCGTCCGCTCTTGGTGCAACTCCCGGAGTAGGCTGAGATCGCCGTCCAAGGCCCGCTGCAACGCGTCGCGACGAAGAACCAATTGGTCATGAAGCTTTTGGATCGCATCTTTTCGGGACATGACATTACCTCAACTAGAAAGCGGATTGCTGGACGGGGCATCGATGGTGAAGGGAACGAAAATCGGTGCTGACCACGAAACAATCGGCGTCGGCACGAATCTCTCCAACTCCCTCGGTCACGTAGACGTCTACAACCAAGACGACGAACGCGTCGGTTTTGTTAGCTACGGATCTGACACTAATTCGGTTTTCTCATCCGCAACCCAATCCCGACTCCATGATAGGGAGAGAGGCTTAAAAAACGCGAAGGGTGGCCTCTGTTTCCAAAATTTTCCTCGTCCTAGACGCGTAAAGTGCTAATTACAAAGGGTTTGCGGCTGTCGACATGCCCCCCTTAGAAGCCCCCCGTCCGAGTAGGACATTTTAGTTGGCGACCGAAAAACCCCTCCACTGGGGATATCAATGCAAGCCACTCTGGCTGCTTCAGCAGATCATTCGGTAGCAATCGTCCCATTTTGACTAACCGGATGAGACAGCAGACCCGAATTAGTGACAGAGGCGAGGTGTGCGCAGGGAAGCAACCTGCGCGATGGGACGGCTCGAGCCCCCAATCTCGCTCGCATGGACGTTCGATATTAAAAGGACTGTGACGGTGAGTAACGATCACAAAACCGCACTGGAAGCGATCTCCGGGCCCCTCAGCGGCTCGGACAGCCTCGGCGGTGCTAGCCAGGACAATCCGCCAGCCTATGACCAGCCGACCAACTTTAACGAACTCGGGCAAAGTGTGGTCGAAGCGAGCCGCTTGCTGGACGGACTCGATCACGAATCGGTCGTGGAATCAGCGATGGAATTTCGCGTCGTGCGATCGGGAACCCCCAATCGACGGCTGAGACTGACCGGAAATCGTTACACCTTCGGCAATGCCGAGGGCTGCTCCATTCGGCTCAGCGACCTGGCATTGCGCCCCATGCATGCCGTCTTGGTCCGCGATACATCACGGATTCTTATCCGCGCTTATTCGGTCCCGGTCATCGTCAATGGGAACCGACAGACCGAAGCCACATTGGCTCCCGGTGACGTGCTGCAACTTGGTGACTATCGCTTCGAATTTCTGAACACCGAACCGCTCCCGACGCCGACGCAGCTGGATCCGGCATTGGCCGCAGCCCCTCAGTCGGTGCTGGAAACCCCAAACCATCGCGCAGCCAACAACGGCCTGTCAGCACAGGAAAGTAACTCCGTTAACGATTTACAATGGCGTGAACGACTGCGACGAGAAATTGACCAATGGCGAGACCGACAAACGGAATGTGATCGTCGAGAAAACCGATGTAATGAAAGGGAAGCGGATCTACGTTCACGCGAAAGTGAATTGTGGACCCGTGCGGAGAATCTTTATCAACGTGAATCACGTCTGCAATCACAAGAGGTAGCGGCGTTCCAGCTGTACGACGAGTACGCACAGCGGCAACAGGAATTGCTGCAACTACGCGAAGAAACGCAGCATCGCCAGGAGAGCTTCAATCGCCGCGAGGCTGAATTCCGGAACGTGGAATTCGAATACAGGCATCGGCTGGAAGACGCTGCGCGACAATTGCAGCAGTCGCAACAACAAGCCGAAACGTCTACCCAGTCTGTCCAAAAAATGCGGGCGCAGTTCGATTCACTCAATCGTCAAATTGAGGAATTGTCAGCGCAACAACTTGACGTTGGCCGGCGTAAAAATCTGCAACAAGATGAGCAGGTCCACCTGCGTCAAGAACTCGAACAGGCACGCGACCAGGCTATCGATGAACGCAACGAAAGCGACCACCGGTGCCAGGCAGCCGAAGCGCGTGTCGAAGAAATGGCTGCTCAATTGGATTCGCTGTTAGCTGCAGAAGAATTAGATCAGCAACCACAGAGCGAACAACTGCAGCAAAGCCAGATTGTTGTCGAGCAGTTACGTAAACAGGTCGAACAACTCCAGCAAAATGTCGAGGACGCGTCGCACCAAGCGGAACAATACCGAGCAGATTACGAACAAGCCTGCCTTTCAGTCAAACAGCTTGAATCACTCGTCGCTCGCAGCACGGACCAGGGTGAACAGGACAGGACCGGTTGGGCAGCCGAAACCGACCAACTGCGAAATTCTGTCGAACAACTATCGATCGATTTAGCTCAAGCCACCGGCGAGCTCAGCGAATTGCGTCAGGCAAATGCCAACCTAACCACCCGCCTTGACGAGATGCAATCTGAACGGGATCAAGCTTATCAGGAACTGGAGACTCGACCGAGCAGTTCCCAATTTGAATCAATTCAATTGGAACTGGCATCAGCCGGTGAACAGCTGTCGCAACTAAAAGACAACTATGAGCGAACACGCGACGAACTTGAACAGTCAAAAACGGAACAGGAAAAGATCGAACCAAGGTCTTCCGAAAGCCACCTGGAAACATCTTCGTCAGAGACCGAAGCCCCCAGTGACCCAAATCCCCACAGTGACCCAAATCCCCACAGTGACCCAAATCCCCACAGTGAGACAAATGCCCACAGTGAGACAAATGCCCACAGTGTGCCAAGCATTTGGGCAGATGCTCAGAACGAATCTCCGAGTCAGCTAGATACGCCCAAACCCGATAATAAAACAATGAAATGGG
Source organism: Rubripirellula sp. (assembly GCA_029245125.1). GTDB lineage: Bacteria > Planctomycetota > Planctomycetia > Pirellulales > Pirellulaceae > Rubripirellula. The sequence goes on along the minus strand of JAQWPZ010000109.1, from coordinate 10,189 downwards.
AGCCGCCGGTCGGTGACAGCCAACGGCTCAGCCCTGCTAATCTAGTCAAAACCAAGGAAACTGGATTCGTCGATCCGTCAGTCAGTGACACCGAATCAGACGCGACATTTGCGAATCAAAATCAATCTGATGCGACCCAGTCTTTCAGCGAATCAGTCGCAGAATCCAACACAAATCATGCCCATTTGGACACTCCGGAAACCACCGGAGAAATCACTGAACCATGGGTTGGCAAGCAGTCGGATGTGAAAGCAGATAACGCAATAGAACCAAACCAAGGCCTCTCAACAGACGCCGACACTCCCCAAGAATGGCCGCGCACGACTGAGTCAAATCAAAAAGAAGATGCCAACCTGTGGCCAGATTACGAAAGCATGGAACCAGTCTCGTTTGACGCGAACTGGGACGTCGAAGAAGAACTCTCGGACGAACCAGCGACCAACACGATTTCGCCGAACGTAGCCCCTGCTGGAGAACCCCACGATGAAACAACATCGTGGGCAGATGCAGCCCAAGCCGTCGAATCAATCTCAAAGACGGATGAGAATCAAGATCCCGAAAATGACCAATATCACAACGACAACTCGGAAACGAGCTCCTGGGAGGCAGCCAAGCCTGACTGGAGTTCGACGCCAGATATTGACTGGGAAAATCCAAATCAAGAAGAGATCGTCCCCTCCGACAATGATGATTCGTTGGTCGACGGCTCCTTAGCCAGCATGCTGATCGCCGATATCGAAAACGAGAATCAACTCGATGTGGAGGAGGCGAACGAATCAGCTTGGCCACTGGTCAATGAATCGGATCAGGAACCCCACGACCCGTGGTCCAACCCCGAGAGTTCATCAGAGCAGACAAAAGAATCTCAACACAGCGACGATCAAGCTCACCCAGAGGAACAGCAGACCAATCCATGGGCGACGACTCCAGAAAACCTGATCGTCGACGAAAACCTGATCGTTGAAGATGAGCACTCGCACACCGACGGTAACCTCGCGGCAGGAATCGACGACCCAAGTTCAATGGCAGAAATAGGGTCTCACACAAAGTCTTGGTCCGAAATCTCCGCCGAACCCAACCAGCCAACTGAATCGAATCAGGACCACGAGGCTGACAATAAAATTGGCGACGATTCAGATTCTGCACAGACCAACCAGACGCTCGGCGCAGGACTGGAAGTGAGGGATGACGAGTCATCCGAATCGGTGACAGCATCTCGTGGGGACAGCGTAGACTCGTCGGCCGATTTGGTGTCGGACGAAGCAAATGCAGAAGATGATGACGATTCAATCGAAGCTTATATGAACCGTCTGCTACAACGCGTGCAGAGCTCTGACAGTCAATCCGGTTCCACGACGGAGACGATGACAATGAGCAACTCATCGCAAAGCAATTCCCCGCAGAACAGTTCGACACAGAGTAACTCATTGCAGAACGATTCGTCGCCAGAGTCCGAAACGTCCCCTCTCGCGGAACAAGAGCAAGGAGAATCGGAAAGAGAGGAGACGGACCCCTCGGCTCCGCTGATTCCTCGATCGCAGGCACCCGAAAAAGCGGCTGACCTGAGAGCCTTGCGAGCCTTGGCGAATCAAACCGCTCGAAATGCAATCACACAAAGCAACCCGCTGCAAACTCGCGACAGCCAAATGAAGGGGATGATCCACTTCGCCTGCACGGCAGGAGCGATTGTCTGCGGTGTGGCTTGTTTTTTCTTCCTGCCAGGAGTCATCCGCTTTGTTGCCGTTGCCATGACCTTTATTGTTGCTGCTGTTTACGGACGCGAGGGATTTCTCGTTCTGACAGGATCCAAATCGCAGTCTCAAGGAACATCGGAATAGATGGTCACCGTCCATCCCAGCGACGGATCAGCCAAACGCTGATTCAGAAAAAAAAGCATCGAAACAATGCTGTTCGCTGCAAAGGTGGATCATCGCCAGTCTGACGGGGGAATCAACGTCACTGGTGTAAGATAGGTGAATGAGCAATCCATCCAACACCGACCAGCCGCTCGATGCGATCTGGCGTCAGCACGGTGACCAATTACGTCGCCGGGCGCGAACCCGGCTGCGTCAATACGGGTTGAGCAGCCAAGCCGAATCAATGGACATCTGTAATGAGGTCATGGCCGACCTCGCTCGCCGCGAGCATAAGCAAGCCTTCTCAGCCGATGATGCCCTGGCTTATGTGCTCAAGGCGATCGACAATCAAGTCCTGGACACCTTTCGAACCTTGGCTCGGCAGTGTCGAGATTTTCGCCGCAATTCGGCGACTCCCGTCGACGACATTGGCCTGTCCCAACGACAATCGACGCCCAGCCAAATCGCATTGCGCCGAGATGTGCTCGACAAAATCCGGTCGATGCTTGACGAACAGGATGCGATGGCGGTCGACTTGATGCTCGAGAACCGAAACTGGGAAGAGATTGGTCAGCAACTAGGCCTCAAGCCTGACACGGTGCGAATGCGGGTGCGTCGAGGATTGGAACGCGTTCGTCAGGAACTAGGAGTCGGTGTCGAGGGAGAACGATGACCGATCACGCAAACGCCCAAACACCCTCCCTCGACCGACTCATTGAGTGGCTTAAAACGCAGCGGGCAAAAAAACCCAATGCATCTCTTCGGGAACTGCTTGGAAGAGCAACCGTAACACCGCAACAGCTGATCGATTTAGCCTGCGTTGATTTGATGCAGCGGCGACGCGAAGGAATCGCAGCGGTGGTGGAAGATTACACCCAACAGTTTCCCCAATTGACCCAGGAAGCACCTCTGCTGGATCTCATCGATGCAGAGATTTGTGTCGCGGTTGAACTGAATCAAACACCAGATGAAACGGAGTATGCAAAGCGATTTCCGAAGCAAGCCAAATCAATTGCGCAACTGATTCAGTTGCCCCCAAATCAGTTGCCCCCCAACGCGTGGAGCAACCGCTCGTGGAGCAACCGCTCGTGGAGCGACCGCTCGTGGAGCAACCGCTCAGAGCAGCCGCCGAAAAAACGGCAACTTGATCAGCCACCAGAAGAGGAGATCGACGAACTCCCTGATCGCTTGGGTGGCTATCGAATCCTGCGAGTGCTCGGGCATGGTGCGATGGGCGAAGTCTATGAAGCGAGGCAAGTTTCGCTCGACCGACTGGTGGCGCTCAAGACCATCCGCAACCGCATCTTGCACCACCCCGCCACGTTAGCAAGATTCACACGTGAAGCCTATTCAGCGGCTCAACTGACACATCACAACATTGTTCAGATTTATGACTTTGGCGAGGACAAAGGTCGCTACTTCTTCAGCATGGAGCGGGTTGCGGGCGGTACGCTAGCGGAATTGGTGCAACGCAAGAAGCGGCTCGATCCAAAACTGGCGGCCGGATACGCGTTGCAAGCCGCCCGAGGACTGCAGTTTGCCCACGGTCATGGAATGGTTCACCGGGATGTCAAACCCGCGAACTTATTGCTCAGTGAAGCGGGCGTGGTCAAGGTCGCGGATTTAGGACTGGTGAAACTTCCCGACCTGTTGAGTGAACCCAAAAACACGGGGGACCCCTCTTCGATCACCTCGGCAATGGCAAGTGGCACGGAAGTAACGATGCAAGGAACGGCGGTTGGCACGCCAGCTTTCATGGCACCCGAACAAAGTCTCGATGCTGCAGCAGTCGACCATCGCGCCGATGTTTATTCACTCGGCTGCACACTCTTTTTTCTGTTAACAGGATTGCCGCCATTCGAAGGAACTGAAGCTGCAGACGTGATGAAGCAACACGCTGCTGCAAATCCACCCAGCCTTCGCGAACTGAACCGTCGCGTTCCAGAAAACCTGAATCGGATCGTCGCTCGCGCGATGGCGAAGCGGCCCCAGGATCGGTATGCCTCTACGGCGGAGATGATTAGCGACCTGGAAGCATACCTCGGGATTGCTTCGGAAAGCGGCTTCACCCCTTCTGCCGACCAAGCGGATCAATGGGAGAAAATCTCTGCAAATTTCAATGTACAGAGTTTTCCTCAGCGAATCGTTCAACGAATACTACCCGCCCTGGTTGTTCTGAGTCTTTCGTTGCTCCTGACCACCGCTTGGTTCGCACCTTCGTGGTGGTTACTGTCACCTAGTTTCTTGACCACAGCGATCGTAACCGCCTTGCTCCTTGACGATCGACGTGGCGGTCATCCGCTTGTTGTCTCAGTGCGTCGCTGGATGACATCTTTGCATTGGTCAGACTGGAGCCTTGGGTTGGTCGCAAGCGCAGTCATGATTCTCGTGATTTTGTTGACCGGTGGAACGATCGGCTTGGTCATCGGCGTGACCGGGGGCGGGCTGCTCGGCACCCTATTTCATTTTGCCGCCGTCCGCCCCGCACACGAAAGTCAATCAAAGCCATTAGCCATTGCTGAACGCTTTATCCGAAACCTGCGAATCCTGGGGGCCGATGAGGAAGGGATTCAGCGAATGGTCGCACGCTATTCAGGGACACGATGGCAACCATTATTTGAGTCACTCTTTGGCTATCAAGAACTCGGGATGATGCGTGAGCAAGTACAGCGAGACCCTTCTTTTCCTGTCTCGACCTCATCGCTCTCGATCGCCGACATGCTTTGCGCAAAATTTGACGCGCGGACCGAAGCGAATCGTATTCGTCGTGACCAGCGAAGACTATTCAAGATTGAACGCCGTGGATTGCAATGCCAAGGAATCGGCACCGACGAAGCGCGCGAGCAAGCGTGGCAGATCGCTGCGGCCGTCGTCGCTGAAGCGAAAAGGCCGAGCCAGCAAGACGCAAATGCAGGGATTGTGGCTGAGGCAAAGCGACAACGGATCAAAGTCATGCTGGCAGATGCTCGCAGCGGCAAATACCGGCATCCGAAGATCCGATCGAATCCGATCAAAATTGTCTGCGGTGGCCAAACGCGACTCGTTACCGGCATGATCCTGGTAGCGGTGTTCGCCATTTGGGGAAACCAGAACGGAGTGTTCGAGCCAATTCAACAATTGGATGCATTCAGCGATTTACGAAGCGGACAACTCGACTTGGAAGAAGTCTCGTCCGCCTTCCGCAACACGGCTGCTGCCACTTCCAATCCAGAGGGAGTAACAAACACTCATCTGCTTGGTTCCCATCCCTGGTCGGTGGGGATCGCCGGGCTGCTGCTGATGCTTTCAGCCTTTGTCTCCGGATGGCGGATGACGCCACCGGCGATCGCAGCAAGCATCATCGTGCTGTATGGGCCCAACCTCGGAATTCCCAAACTGTATCAGCTTACACCCTGGATGGTCTCGGCAATCGTCGGCATCATGATTTATGTGCCAGGCGTGATCTGGGGTGAATCTCCCGCAGATTCAAGCTGATCATTCAGACTTCAACGGTGGTGAGGATACGAGGTAGCCGGACCAGAAGAGAGGTTCGTCACCGGTGAGCCCTTCCCGAGAGTACTCCGCCTTCATCAACAACGGTTCGCCGGCCGGATCAAGTTCGCTCCGCCGCAACACCATCCTGGCACGCGACCAAGCTTCGTTCATGCCGATAAACGGCAGCTCTTGCAGAAATTCTCGCAACGCGATTGCCGAGGATTCGCCACCGACCGGCCAACGGCTGAGCATCACACTCCGCACTCCAGCGGAATGCAAAGCCATCAAAGGCAAAAACAGTTCTTCCCCATTCCCCATCTGGCCAGCACTGACAGCGGTTCGATACCCGAACAAGACAACCGTTTTCGGTACGCGAGCTGGAAACCGCATCCAAGCGGCAAGGGTTCCATAAGGATTCTTGCGATCATACGGAGCCAAGGTCGTCAGGAATGGGCTCTTCATGTCAGGAGTTTGAGCCGCCGCAACAACCAAGTGCGCGACCGAATTGCCAAGCAAACCAGTAGGCTGCTCGTCGTCAGCGGGCAATCTTACGCAGTCATTCACCACCTCCACAATCGTTTCGATGATGGATTCATTCAGATCTGCATCGCGTGGGGCAAAAAACAAATCTGCCGCCAAACCAAGATTGCGCTGTTGGGATGGCAAGGCCGCCGGATGAAGCGCCAAACCGGGTGTCGGAGCATAGCGAATCTCAATTTTGTCTCCCATCAACGGCGAGTCAGGTTCGGCCAGCGGCAATACTTCAAACGGCAAATACCACAGCGGCCCGTCGGGGACGATGATCAGATGATCAAATTCATCGGGCGTGATCAGCACATCATCCGGCAGTAATTGTCGCCGCAACTTGACAGCGTCTTCCTTCCAGGCAGCATTTTCGGGCAGACGGTTGCCTCGTGTTTTGCCAGCGCCGAATTGTCGAACGACTTTCATAATGGCAACGTTGATCCTTGCCGCCGCGGCAACATTCCACATCTCCGATTTACCTTGATGGGAAAGTGTCGCGATCAGTTTCTTGCCGGCATAAGTAAACGTCAGCAATCCGGTGCGGGGCGGTAACTTTGCGATCGGCAGCTTTTCATTCAACCTTGGGGGAACCACTTGCGGCACCGCAACTCGACTGAGCGCCGCCACACACGCCTTGGCTTCCAAAGCCTCGATCTGCGGTACTTCTGGATCAGCCATGGCGACCACAGCAGCCCGCAATTCTTTGACTGAAGCAGGGGCTTGATTCCGGAAATCGATGACAGCCTTTCCAAGCAATGACTCCTCCCCTCTCGCGATTGCACGCAACTGCGAGATGCGGCCGCCGAGTGGCAATCGTTGCGTGAAGCGAGCCGCCAGCATCAGGTCGATCGCCTTAAGAGTTCGATCAGCGTAACCAGATAATTCCGCCAGATTCACCCGGGCAAGATGGGCCACTGAACGATCAAGTGACGCTCCGGTCAGAGCGTCAACCGCATCGCGTCGCCAAAGAGAGATCGGTGGTTCCTCGCAGTAAAGCCGCAACAGCGCGTCACTGGTCGAATTACCATTGGCCGTTCCAATCGCTTGCTGAATCAGTGAGAGCTGATACACGCGAGGCATCGACACCAACGCTTGCCGACGAATTCGATTGTTCATCGTAAACGAAGTCATTTTCGCGAGCGCCTCATCAAGTTCTGTCGACTGCGTTACGCCAATCGATGCCCCTCTTCCCGCCGCCACACGCGCTCTGACATAAGCGGCATAAGCATCCAATCGAGGCTGCACAATATCGCGGCGGCCAGACAACGCCTGCGCTTGATTGAGCATTCCAATCGCAGTGTCGGTGTCGCCCGCGGTCACCGATGCATCCGCACCTGCGATTAAGCAATGAAGGGATGCCAGACGCGAACGCCGCTGCATCGCAGCGGCAATCATGCTGGCGGTTTGTCGAACCAAACCAGCCTGGGCCGGCGTGGCACAACCAGCTGCCAATTGCATCGCTTCACCAATGAACTCCTCCTGCCCAAGTGCTGCCGATACATTGGCTAAGTTCAACGCCAAAGGGACCGCAGCCTGTGCCTGCGGTGATCCAGCCATCGCATACGCCTGAGAGAGTGTCGTGATGGCCGACAAGGGATGAGCGGCACCACCAAACATCGCATTCTCCGCCGCCTCCTCGAGAACACGCTGCTCATCGAGGATCCCCTCATAACCGGTAGCGCGAAGTGATCCAATCAGCGAACGTGCAATCGGGATCTGCAAACCTGCGGGAAATTTGGTGGCTGCGAGTAGCTCAGAGGCGAGGCGTTCCTCTTCGCAGAGTGGTCCCAAAATAACGCGGCGGCGATGCGAAGCAACCGCGAGCCCGCGGATGATTTCGACCATGTCCATCATGCGAACGTTCAACTCTTCGATCTCGCCGCCAGCCCGAAGCGTCTGCTCGGTCAACCTTTGCCCCGACTGAAACATGAGCTTGTCAGCAACCGGCACCAAGCGGATGGTGGCCGCCTCCGGCCAAAGCCCCTGCCGCGTTGGTCTCGCGACCCCTGCTTGCAACGTCGATTGCCAATCGATTCTGCCCAGCCAACCACGATTACGGATCGCGATTTGAAACGCGTGATCGACATGTTCTTTGGCCGTCACCAAATTCCCCAACTGCCAGTGGCATTCCGCCAACATCGCCAAGGCCGGGATCGAATCAATCCAGCGGCCTCGGATGTCTCGCCGGCCGCTCCGCAACGCTTGATCGAAAATTTCCAGCGCCGATTCCAAGTCACCTTCGCGATACGCTTTCAGACCCAAGTAGTACTGAGGCGACGGATACTGCCCGGCCGGTTCCACACCGCCCAATTGCCCGATCCCACCCTGAGCCTGGACCACAGTCGGTTCCACACAGCCGAAACAGGTGAACAGAAAGACAACTACCGAAGACTTGATTGGAAGAAATCGCATGCCGCTGCCGTAGGTTTGTCTCGAAGCCCGATTCCACTGGCTGAATCAACTTCGCAGGATTTGTCACCTCATTGCGATCGCGAGGAAATTCCCGACAGGAGGGCCGAAGTGACCCTGAAAACGGGATTTGCCATCAAAATCGACCCAACTCCAGGCGAGTGGTCAATTGAGCGCTCAGGACGTGACAAGAAAAGGGAGTGTGCCAGACTATCTTCCATCGTAAGGAATGCAGCCGAGAGCGTCGACTAAAATAGCGCCGACGGGGGGCAGCCCAAATATCCTCTTGTGGACTATTACGGTTGCACCTCCTCGCCTGACCACCTCCCTCGCCTGACCACCTCCCTCGCTGACCACCTCGCATGTCAACAGAGCCGACACATGTCAATCCGTACACCCCCGCGGTGGAGACTCCGCAAGACGACAGCCTGGATTCGGCCGCAGAAGAAACCCCTCTGCTGAGCCTTCCGAGGACAGCCGCTCGATGGTTCACCGTTTGCGGTATCAGTGCGTTGCCCAGCTTTTTCCTTGGTTTTCTCATGACTGAAGGTCAGGTGTACGGCATGCTGCTGGGTATCTTGACCTTCGCTGTTGGCTACACCCTGATCGATTTCAAAACGGCACCTCTGCCGATTCGACAAAAAAAGATGGTGCGGCTAATTTTGAGAATTGTTTACGGAACGCGAATCGCGCTCACGGTGATTTTTCCAATCGGGGTTTCGATCGATATGTTTTGCGGAGCTTTCTCCCTGAATCTAGTTGCCTTTGTCGCGAACTCATTTGAAGCCGTGGGATCCGCGGGTTCTGAAATGACATTCGGGATGAGCTTCGTGACCACTCTGGTACAAGGCTTCACGCTCAACGCTGTTCTGCTTCTCTACGGCCTAGTCGTTTTGAGCATTTTCTCGCTCATCAATTGGTATCGACGGTGAACAGGGCAATCACAGTTGACCCATTTTCTCTAAACGCGTAACTTTAGCTTCCTGAACGAGTTAGGGATGCTGCGCGCTCCCACTGCCAAAATGCTGGGCCGATGCCCATGGCGGGCCAACCCTTTTGGGGGCACCTCGATCTGGAAGATATCGATCACGGGACACACAGCCACGACGGCTTTTAGAAGCGACCACTATGCCATTCATTGAACAACTCTGGGATCTCCTTGGCGTTCTGTTCGGAGGCTTGCTAAGCAAGTTTGAGCGAGCCGTGACGGCGGTTTTCGGCTCCGCTAACGCGCGCCAAATCACTCGTTACCAAAACCGAGTTGAGGCGATCAACGAACTGGAGTCAAAATACGAACCGATGAGCGATCAGGAATTGCGTCAGCAATCCGAGGTGCTCCGCAAACGACTCCGCGACGGCGAAACCCTCGAGGACATCCTCCAGGATGCTTTTGCCGTCTGCCGCGAGGGCGGTAAACGGTTCCTTAGCATGCGTCATTATGACGTGCAGATGATCGGTGGCATGGTCCTGCATTTCGGCGGCATCGCAGAAATGGTCACCGGTGAGGGAAAAACTCTGGTGGCCACATTGCCAGCGTATCTCAATGCGTTGGAAGGCAAGGGCGTGCACGTGGTGACGGTCAATGATTACTTGGCCCGCCGCGATATGGAATGGATGGCACCGCTGTACATGAACCTCGGATTGACGGTCAACGCGATCCAATCGGGGATGTCGACGCTAGAGAAGCAAGCCGCTTACGCCTGCGATATCACGTATGGAACAAACAATGAGTTTGGCTTCGATTACCTGCGCGACAACATGCGACCAGCGGCCAAAGGTGATGACCGCTACGACCAAAATGCACAGCAATGCCAAGGGCCTCTCAACTTCGCGATCATTGACGAAGTTGACAACATTCTGATCGACGAAGCACGGACACCTTTAATCATCAGTGGTCCAGCCGACATGGACCTCGGTCGATACCA
>JAQWPZ010000080.1 GCA_029245125.1 Rubripirellula sp. | reverse complement strand
GATCGAGAGTCACTTCCCAGTCTTGCTGTTCGCCGTTGTTCGCTGATCCCATTTGGCGAACCGTATATCCGTTCGCTTGTGGGTCACCAAGTCTTTCGTAATACATGAAAGACAACTCAACGGCCCGTCGTTCATCAGGGTGCTGCTGATTCCATTGGGTCAATAGATACTCAGCAACGTGATTGCAAATTGGTTCGGACTCCTTCCAGATTCCCAATCGCCGAAAGAACATTTTCCACCGGCTGCCTTTGTAGTAAGCCCAATTACTGGCGAGCGAATCACGATCAAAGGGCTCACCGTCGCGCAACAAGTCGACAGTGTCTTGACTGGCGAGTCGTGCTCGCGCCTTGAACCAGCCATTGTGCTGGGACGGACGAGAAAACATGTCCCACGTCTGGCCGAGCATCGTGACGTGACCAACCCAGGCGATTTGCTGAGGAATCAGGAAGCCAAATCGTTTCGGGTTGAGTGTCGCTGTATTCCACATCACAACGTAGACGAACAGCACGAGGCAAATGCAACTGGCGAAACGGTGACGAAGGCGTGTGAATGGACTCATCACTACAGGTTGGGCAAACCCAGCAGTGACAACAGTGGAGTTATCATTCGTTGTGCAAAAATTTCTGGTGATGCGACGCACAAATCGGGTCTCCCAGAAGCTCGCGGGAAGAAACAGCAGCCACGCTACGACACAGACATAGGACAACAGAAGTGGAGTAAAGTAGAGCTCGATTGAGATATGCAGCATCGAAAATGCCCCGATCATGGCATATCGAATCAGATTGGTTCGGTATGGAATCCACACAATCAAGGGACCCAAGAGTTCCAAAAACAACGTTGCAATCGTCAAAGGGCGTAGCAGGAATTTGTATTGAAGGAGATCCACCGGAGATTCGCGTCGCGCGTATTCCAGCAGAAAAGCCGTCTCGACTGCCGATCCCGATAGCCAATCTGAATTCCACTTCCATAGCGCGGCAAAAAAGTAAATCAAGCAGAGTTGCAGCATCGCTACGGCTGATGCCATCGAACAGACGGATGTTGGGTGAGCCGGTTGGTCAGCAATGTTTTGCTGGCGTGAATTTTGGCGTCTGGCATCGAGCGACCATTTTCCACCAAGTGGCAAGAAGAAGCTCCAAAACAGAAAAATCTGCATGATGGAGTCGCCGTAGTTAGTGACCAACGCATTCCGATTGGCGATCGAAACCAACATGACCCAGCAACCAATGGTCGCTAGCCGGGTCTGCCATCCGACGAGCAATGCCAACGCGAAGAGACCGGTTAACACAAACATCGCAGTTTGGAATTCGGGCGATCCGTCCAACAGGCAGAGTGACCATCCGCCCGCATCACCCAGCCATGCTTTTGCTGCAGCGAGGGGATACATGCCATCATCCGCGTAAAATGCCCCAACATTCGGTAGGCGGTACCAGACGAGGTCACAGAGAATGATCGTTGCCAGACCGAGGCGAAAGCACGCCAACGATCTGAGATCGATACTGCATAATCGAAAAAACCTTCCCAAACCGCTCATTGAATTCTCGCACGGTCGTGTATTGAGGGACCCGGAGCTCAACTCTACATCGCTTTTCAGGTACCAGCTAAAAAGGTAGACACCCGTCGCGATGCTTATCGACCGGTGGCATCAGCGACCCTTTTTTGATCGGAGGGTTCATGCTGACCCTGTTGATCTCGCCGGATGAGTTGAGCTGATCCCACCAGTTGAGCGAACCCAGAAAGATTGACGATTGAGGAAACGACCATTGCTTGGCTGGTGATTTTAACCACCTGATAGAGTTTGCAGCGCAAGCAATGAAGCACCTGTTCGGCTCTGCGCTTGCGTAAATGTCTTTTCACCTGATCTTTGCTTCGCTTGATTTGGATTTGTCTCTTCGGCTTTGATTGCGGGGAATTTGCACTCTGTTTCGACAGTGAAGAAACGGTAGATTGGTGGACATTGATGAAATCAAACTTTCCGTTTTGGAGTGATCCGGCATGTTCTCCTCATTCGCTTTAGAACTTCCCGCTTTACGCGTGTCTTGCTTGTTGGTTGGAATAGGGGTGGCTTGCATGTCCTCTCTGTTCGGTGACGAGCCTCAAGCAAAAAGCTCACTCTACTTTCCCCCAGCAGGTCAGCAATGGTCCACTGTCGATCCGCAGAGTGTCGGTTGGGACAAAACGGGACTTGATGCTGCGCTGGAGTATGCAATCCGAAATCGATCAACCGGAGTTGTCGTTTTGCTCGATGGCAAAATCATGGCGGAACGGTATCGCGATTTGGATCGTTTACCAGCTGAGTGGAAGCAGCGGATCATTGTGCGGACGGATGAACGCGGGCGCGGTATTGAAGACGTCGCTTCCTGCCAAAAAAGCGTTGTCTCGGTGTTGGTCGGAATCGCGAAACATAAGCAACTTGTAAAACTTGACGACCCCGTCGGAAAATATCTTGGAAGTGGTTGGTCAAACGCAAGTGTTGAGCAAGAGTCGGCAATCAAAATTCGCCATCTATTGACGATGACGAGCGGATTAACAGAACGGGGGACTTTCGAAGCGGATGCGGGGACCCGTTGGAAGTACAACACCGCAATGTATGCGAAGCTCATGGATGTTTTGGAAAAAGTGACTAGCAAAGCTCGTAACCCGCTGACGAAGGAATGGTTGACCGAACCTCTTGGAATGGCGGATTCAGATTGGGTGAAACGTAACGTCGCGGGGACGCGTACGACCAATCAGTATGGGTTCGCCACCTCTGCCCGTGATTTGGCGAGGTTTGGCCTATTGATGTTGGCTGACGGTGATTGGGATGGAAACGTTCTCGTCCAAGACAAACAATATTTGTCCAAAGCGATCACGACCTCACAAAAGCAAAATCCCTTTTACGGCTTTTTATGGTGGCTCAATCACAGTGAACTGCAACCAAACGGTAAAAAGCCGATTCAATCAGCACCGCGAGATATGTTTGTGGCAAAAGGCAAAGGCATTCGACGCTGTTGGGTCGTGCCAAGTCTTGGGTTAGTGGTCACCCGACTTGGTGCTCCACCGACCAATGCGAAGGCATTCGATCAAGAGTTTTGGAAACGTCTGATGCAAGCGAAACGATAAAGGCCGGCAGCCTGAGTAGGTGCATCAATTCGGGTATGATCGGCAGAGCTGGGCACGATTGACAGGCAGAGAAGAGTGCCGCGATACCGGGCGAAGTGAATCGGTAATTTGTCTACGCCTCTATCGGTCAATTTGTCAGGCTCATGAGATTGCTTTCGCAAACCGCTCGTGGTTCATGGTCGCGCCAGGATTCGTGGCATTTCTTGATCGCCTTGGCGCACGATCAATTCGCCCGAGTGGAGCCCGAAGACTCGCAGATCGGGGACTCTGTTCCTGGCCACGGTTGTCACCCATACACCTTGGGATTGCAGTTGTGCGATTCGTCGATGTGATCCGATTTCATATTGTTGTGCATCTGTCGTGCTGGTTATCCAGTAGTGTCTATCGAAGCGGGCTACATCCAGTAAGGGGAGCGGTCCTGAAATCACATCCCGGTTTTTGCGGCCATCGACAGATGACCAAATCGTTGCCTTTCCGTCGTCACTGACGGTGATCACATCATTGCCGTCCAGAAACGCCAAGCAGTTCACGCAGGCGGTATGTCCGGCAAAGGTGGTTATCGATCTGCCCGTCTTCACATCGTAGATTTTTGCGGCATTGTCACGGCTGGTGGTTCCTAACCGATTCGAATCAGTATGCCAACGCACCGACGTCACTTGGTCGGAATGTCCGAGCAGCGTCACCACTTTGTTGAGTGTGTTAGTGTTGTAGATTTCGATCGACCCATTTGGCAGTGCGACTGCGATCTGTTTTCCGTCTGGGCTGTACTGGGCATCTAAAATCGCTTCGTTTGTTCGCGTGACGACGGCCTGGAGTTTGCCACTGACGACATCGAAGATTCGCACTTCTCCCATGATCCCTGGTGTTCCGCTGGCCGCGAGTAACGATATACCCGCGGGATGAGGTGCGATCGAATAGGTGCGTTGTCCCTGATTGCCGATTCGGCTGACGAGTTCGCCTGCTGTATTCCAGACGGTGATTTCGTGGTAGCCACCGGCATAGATTCGGTTTTCATCGCCGATCACTGCAAGCGCGGAGATTGGGATTGAAGCGCGGTACTTTGTTGGGGCTGCAGGGTGGTCGAGCATGGGCAGTAAGTCGGTTAGCAACCGATCACGCGAATCACCGTCAAAGTCAGCCCCTTGCTCGATCCAGCTACGAATCAATTCAATTTCTTGGGCCGGCAGTGGGGCGGATTCCGCAGGCATCCGCAGGTCTTCATCTTGGTGGATCAAACGTTGGTAGAGTTCGCTACTCTCGGGTTCGTTCTCCAAGACGGCTGGCTGATCGTCGGAGGTCTTCGCGACCAGCGCGGCGAATGTATCCATGCGATAATCCGATTCTGCCAATTTTTCACCATGACAGGCAACGCAACGTGATTGCAAAACGGGTGCAACCTGAGCCGAAAAGCTTATCGTTTGACTAGGTGGTAAATCGTTACCGTACGCTGAGCTTACCAGCTTCAAAAATGCACAGAACGCGACTGTCAATGTGCAGCGGAAGAAATTCATGGCTCGATGTTCAGTGTTGAAAGAGAAATTCATTTCGATTCATGATTGCCCAGTAGGTGTCCTCCATGGCTTTCGGCATTTCAGCATGTGATTCGATGTATCGAAGGTGGACCTCTAATTCTTCCTTGGTTGCGTCTCGCGTTAAGGCTCGGCGATAGAGTTGATTGATCACTTCGGGCACTTCGACTCCGTCAGCGAGACTGCGGTGCAGCAGATTGTCTTTCGCGGTGAGCATGTCGTGGACTGTTTTACCATTCAACAATTCCAATGCTTGCCCGAGACTTACATCCTTGGCACGTTCGCATTCACATGCACTTTGGCGTTCAGGTTGTCCAAATACTTTCAAAAATTCGATACTACCGATCTTTCCTCGGTCGTGTGGCTTCAGGTCGGGTGCCGGTATCCAAGTCGCTTTTGTAGTTTTGGGAACACCAAAGAATTGCTTTGGTTTGCCCGTCACTTCGCCCAGTGCGTCGATAAGTTGTTCGGCAGTGAGCATTCTGGGTGAGTAGTGGGAGAAATATTTGAGGTCGCTCGCATTGAAATCACTTGCTTCGGAGGTCGCCTGATAGGTGTTACTCAACAGTATGGTGCGAATGATCTGACGTCTATCGTAGCCACTGTCGACGAAATCCTTCGCGAGCGCGTCCAATAACGGACCGTTGGCAGGTGGGTTTGAATCTCGAAAGTCATCAAACGGTTCGACAATCCCACGACCATGCAGTTGTGCCCAAATACGATTGACCTCAATCTTCGCAAACAGCGGATTGTCTGGCGAGGTGAGCCAATTAGTGAAAGCGACACGCCGGTCGGGATCGTTTGTTTCGATTTCACCGGCGACTGGAACCCATGGCTTAGTGATTTTACCAGTGGCGGGATGGATGACCTCTCCGGTGGTTTTTGACCAGAGTAACGCTTCATCTTTGCGATGGGTTTTTGACCGCTGCAAGCGATCGAAAAATGAACTCAATCCGTAATAGTTCGATTGGGTCCAACGTTCGAATGGATGGTTGTGGCATTTTGCGCATTGGATTCGAGTGCCCAGGAAAACTTGCGTCGCAGTTTCCATCGCATCACTCGTGTCGCCTGCTGAGCGAAAGAAGTTGCCCGCCGGTTGTTGTCGCGTACTGCCTTTGGCCAACAGGATGTCGCGGGCAAACTGATCGTATGGCGTGTTAGATGCAACACTGCTTTCTAGCCAACGACTAAATTTGTGAACTCCTGAATTGCCAATTAACTTTGTGGATACACGCAATAGATCACCCCATTTCTGTGCCCAGAACTTTGCGTACTCCGGGCGGCCAAGCAGGCGCTCGACAAGGTGTTGGCGGCGATTATCGCGTTGGTCTGCCATGTAGAGGGTGATCTCTTCATCGGTGGGCAGACTTCCAATCGTATCAAGATAAACCCGACGTAAAAAAGTCGATTCATCCGAACGCTCGCCAGGTAAATACTGAAGTTGTTTCAGCTTGTCGTAAACATGTTGATCGACGTAATTGGCTGCTGATGGGGCTGTCCAGACGAATCCGTCGATGTTGCGGACCAAGGTCAGCAGTGGAGCCTCAATATGATGCAGGTAACGCACAATGATGGCGGATTCACCTCGGTCGATTCCCCGTACCAGTCCTGCTCGATTCACATCGACGATTTTTGGATCGGATGCCTCGTATTTCGCCAGGTGAGTTACATCACGGCGGCTACCGTCAGCGAAGTTGGCGACCACCGAAAGTTGTTGGGTCGCATGGGGGAACGTGAGGATGCGACCTGTGGTTGGGAAGATTTCGATTCCCACACATTCTGTTTCTTCCTGGTCCGTCTTTGCTCCTTGCTCAATCCAATCGTGAAGCAGCTGGTATTGTAGGTCGCTTTGATCAAAACGCTTGCCACCCTGATGAGCAACCGCGGTGACGGGTTTCATCAACAAAAGGCTCTTTTCCGGCTCGATAGAATTGATTCGACGCCCATAAAGGGTGCGGGTTAGTGAGACGCGGTCTAGCTCTCGATCGGAGCCAAATAATGAGAGACGGAAGCCCGCTTTGCCATTGGGAGATCCATGGCACGAACCTCCGCTGCAGCCGGTTTGTGCTAAGACTGGTAGCGCATGGAAATCAAAGGAGACAGCTTGCGGTATTTCGATCCTCTTGGTTGATAACTGCACTTCGGCAGTTCGTTTCCCATAGCTGACCTGGATCACTCCCTGTCCATCGCCAGTTGGAACGACACGTCCACCGGAGTCAACGGAGACGAATCCCGGCGTGATGACTTGGTAAGTCGCCTGTGACGTGAGATCAATGGGAACGCCAGCGGCTGTGGTTCCTGTAACGACGAGCTGGAGACGCTCACGCGATCCTTCGATGGTGTATTGGTTGGGATAAACATCGATTGTTTGGATTTCGACAAGATCGGCTGCGCTCGTAGACCCGATCATGAGCGACATCGCGCCGATAAACCTTGCCAGGAATTTGATCCGCATCATCGCTACTCATTCTCCTTCTTGTCTTTTGAATCCGTATCATCTTTGGCAGGTGAAATAACGATGGCGATTGTGTCAACGAGGCTCGGTAACGGATTAAAATCTTTGTAATCACGTGCTAGATGTTCGCTGAGATCCAGGGGTATTTCCAACACTCGGTCGCCATCATTGACGAAACCACGGATTTCAAGATGCATCAACGTCGGCGTCGAAACGGTTGGGGGGAGGTTTATCGCCCAGTCAACGTCAGACTTTTTGGCATTGATTTCAGAATGCGGCGAGCAGGGAACACCATTGATCCACGCCGTCAATTGAACGGGGCCCACCACGCCGCGACGGTCGACTCGGATGTTCATGTCGAGTGATTCACCCACGTCTGCTGCGATTCGATGTGGACGTTCGTTACGCCGTTTTTTGCGTTTTTTGGAATTGCCGATTTTGAGTACGGCCGGCGTGAAGTCATCCCGGATGGAGACTGCGTATTCCATACCGTGCCCTGTTCGATTCAGGCAATCGCTTACCTCCAAACGATAAACGCCGGTTTCAGGTACGGTAAAATTTAGGTGTCCATGGAGATCGAGGCCCCAGTGGTGTTGGGCGAGTCGTTGTTCATCTCGGAATAGTTCGATTTGTCCGATGAACGGTCCGCCATGGTTGAG
>JAQWPZ010000078.1 GCA_029245125.1 Rubripirellula sp. | reverse complement strand
CTGCCTTGACCATATTGATTCAGCAATCGAACCATGAAGCATTGATTAGCAGAGCATCGTGTGAAATCAGCTTACAGCAACACTTCAATTTCTTCACGCGTTCTCACTCCCGGCTGTACTCCTGAACGCGATTGAATCGATTTGCCACCAACCAAGGCAGCGGCCTCAGCCTCACTGGAGAAGATCAGACCGATGTCAAAAAGGTCGACGGGGAATTCATGCAGGACAGGTGCCGGATCGAGAATTTTTCGTACCCCGATTTTCCTATCAATTCCAACCGCCACCACCATCTCGATCGGGGCTTCCAATTGGACGAATAAGATATCAGACGATTCGATCATACTCCGCGCAGTCAACACATCGGCATGATCCACACGGCATTCGAACCTGGAACAACCAGGATCAAGTTCTGCCCACGTGATTCAACGGCAACGATCGCGTCCCACCGGCACACTCAGCAGTCATTTGCACGGCGGAACAGTCAATCCGTTGATATTTCAGATTAGCAATCAATCGTTTTGAACACCCATCATCTCCGACCCGACTGATCACCCTGACCCTGCCACCGGCACGCACAGCCGTAACCGCTTGGCTCACTCTTTCCCACCGCCGATTTCTTTGGCAAATTCGACCATCCGAGTTTCACCGGGGCGTGGCAATCGCGAACACCGGGCAACCAAATCCATATTGATCCAACCAAGCACATTGATACGCTGCATTTAGATACTATGCGGCAGTTTTCAGCTATCCGGGACAAATCGATCATCATTCCCGTGATGGGATGCAAGAACCTCCAATCAATTTTCCTACGCAATGTTTCACGCCGAAGTGCCACGAGCCGGGTTGCACTGATCGCAGGCAATCGCTTACTGAAGGGCGAGTTGTTACCAATCCAGCTAACCTTGTCGCCCACTTAAACTGCGGCAGCGGCTGTGAAGTGAAGGATCCCTCCCAGAATTTGAACGCGATGTACCTCTGCCGAATCTTGCGAACGCTGATGTTCATTCTGCTGATGTGCGACGCAGGTTCAATTCGGGCAGCCGAGCCGGTCCCGATCTCCGAGCAATTGGCGACTTACCAACAACCACCGCAGGAACTCGAACTGAAGCGATTCAAGAAGCAGGCACTGCAAAGTGTTTCGTTCGATGCGGGTGGGGTTTTTGGGATCGATCAACAACAGCTAAACACCTCGTTTCTGGATGTTGGTATTGGCAGCGGGATTCCGCTAGGAAGCTTTGACAACATTGTGGCGGTCACGCCTCGCTTCCGAATTGATTGGATCGATGCGGCGGCCGCGATCGACATCCCCGACCACCTGTATGAATTCGAGTTGCAATTTTTCTATCGACGCCCAATTCGGGATCGATTGTCATTGCTGACAATCGTTTCGCCCTCCATCCGCAGTGACCTGACAACCAGCAACAATGCGTTCCGAATCTTTGCACTCGGGCTCCTCAACTGGGAGTGTGTTCCAGATCGTTTAACGTTATCGCTCGGTGCGGTAATGCTTGGCCGATCCGACCTGCCAGTACTCCCGGCTATCGGTCTTGTCTGGACCCCCAACTGCTGGACAAAATTCGACCTCCGATTCCCGCTCACGAAGCTGTCCTTTCGCCTGGCCAAAAATGGCGGCCAAAGCGAAACCTGGGCCTATGCATCGGCCGGCATCGGTGGGAACACTTGGGCCGTCACTCGCAACACTGGCCAGACTGATGAATTGTCGCTACGGGATTACCGTTTTTCTATCGGTGTCGAACGACTTGTGAACGGGGGCGGCGGTTGTTTCCTGGAAACCGGCATCGCACTTGGTCGCCGCCTCGAGTACGAACGCGACACCACGGAAATTGAATTTGATGACGCCGCATTGATCCGCGGCGGCTGGCGTTATTGAACGTCGTGTTTCGCGAGAAAATCAGTTCAAAGTAATAGCAGCAAATCTGAAGCTCTGCTGACAGGCTGAACCATTCGGTTAGCGACACCCACTCGGCTCACTATTTGTAAAACGCGGGAAGGTGTGGCTGGACGCCAAGCTTCTCGTAGTTGAACCCTGCCTTAAGTGGCTGATATTCGCCAACGCTTTCCACCGAGCTGTCAGGGCTTATCTCCGCTTCCATGCCAAGTCCCCAATACACGGCATTCACGGTCAGCCGTTTCACACCAGCGTTCTCAAAATCCTCGGCCGAACCCATCGTGAAGTGGAAGATCCGGGTCGGTCGACCCTGTTTACCGGTCCAGGTTTTTGTCCACGCTACGGGCAGCGGTTCTTTACTCTCGTTCGGTGCTGCATCGGGTTCAAGATTAATGAGCGGCTGCCCCAACACCAAGGCTTTGCAATCTGTGGGAAAGGGGGACTTCTCGTTTTGGCACCGGTAGACATCAGACGTGCCCCAGATATCGTCCACGCCCGTCAGGATTGGATGCGTTTGGTTCTCCTTCACGATGATCCCACGAGTTGATTCGCGATGCCAACCTCCGTGGTGCCCCATGAAGGTTCCACCAAGCAACTCACGCAGTGAGACTTTTTTCCCATCGTGCTTGTAGGCCTTACCACCCCAGAAACCGTGATTTGCTGTTCTAAGAGCAATCAGAGGCTTACCCGAGTCGAAATAGTCGTGGAAATGCTGCATCTGGTCATCGGGAAGTTGCATGAACCGAGACAACCAGATGACACAATCAGCATCCGCCAACAGATGCAAGCCGGGAATATGATGGTGTTTTGTCTTGTCTTTGAAGGGCGCCGGCAGAGTCGGATCAACTTCGCCTTGATCGTTCACCGAAAACAAAACAGTGCAATCAAATCCGTGATGCTCCGACAACACCTTTGCCAACATTGGCATCGATTGCTCGCTACGGTATTCCTGCTCGGCAGCAATCAAGACAACGTGCTTTCCTTTTCCCGGACCTTTGTTTCCGGCATACGTCAGCCACGCCTCGCTTGCCGCTTCTGCGTCTTGTGCTTCTGCAGACCCAGGCGGAGTGGCTTTGGCATTCGCGATCACAAATTCAGTTAGTTTTTCATTTGCAAACCAACCCGACCACATGTTGTGTCCCTGCCCATTCACCACATCGAGCTCCATGTTGCCACCGAGTCTTTTGTATCGCTCTGCGATCATCTCAGAATTTGCATCGAGTGGAACAACTTTGTCTTGGTCACCATGCGTATGAAAAATTGGCACTTTGGCCTGGGCCAATCCTTCTAACTGATCAATTGGGTTGTGATTCGTAAGCTGCTGTTTCAATTGCTCGGGGGTCATGTCGTAAGCCCCACTTGCCCTGTCTAGGCCGGGGTAGCTTTCAAGATTGCAAACGGGATAGATGCCAGCGATTCCTCCCACCGCCAGCGGGTTCTCGGCCGCCCAGCTGTAGAGCATCAATCCGCCGCGACTTCGCGCTAACAGAACGGGGCGTTTGCTAAACTGCCGCTCCGTGACGAGATAGTTGTAAAGCGATTCATACACCTCTCTTCCATTGGGGCTGCCGTACGATTCACCGACGTCGATCCCAGCAACCGCGATACCCGCCTTGGCGAATCGCTCGAACATCCAGACTTCTGCCTTGCTGGGCAAGCCTTTCAGAGTCGGCGCGTACCAGACCCAAGGTGTGTTCGTGGCGGTTTCCTGGGGACTGATGATAAACGCATCATGTCCATCGAGACGAAACGATTCGCCAGGCAGAGGAAGCGATTTCTCGCCGGGCGATATTTCCTCCGCCGGCACAATGCTGTGTCCGTTAGCAAACAACAAACCGAACGCAAGCAGCAACTGAAATGAACGCTTCATAACATCCCAAACCTGTATATCGAATTTCCAGCAAGACAGAATGACTAAGACTCTCGAACTTGTGTTGGCATATTCTGCCATTTTTTGGCCGATTTCACGACCGCCATGCAGAAGAAGCGATCGCTGGTATGCTGATTAGACCCGGTCCATCGATTCGCCGAACACTAGCGGTTCATCGAAGATAGGTTTTGTCGCAATTGGGTTTGTTGAAAGTAGCAGTGGAGATCCATGAAGTCGAAAAACTGGAAGTCCGTCTTTTGCCTCATTACCCTGCTCTGTGCTCTGCGACTCCCCGCCTCTGCCCAACAGAGTGTGGGATCGCCACCGCCAGAGAATCTGAAGACGGTTGCGGGGCCGACAGAGGACTCGGATACGTTGACGCTCAATCAACTGAAGGTAACCGGGAATCGCCAGGCAAACAGCGATCAGCAATCAGAGGATTCGCAATCGGACGAATTGGTCGATTCAAAGCAGCATTCGGAACCAGGAAATCCACCGAAACCTCAACTCGACATTTTTCAGAATAGTATTGCCCCAATTCTCCAGCGGACTTGCGTTCCGTGCCATGGTCCCGATCAGCAAGAGGGCAATATTCGGATCGACACACTCGATCCAAACTTGGCACAGGGTGACGACGTGCCCTGGTGGCTCGAAGTCTTCGCCGTGCTAAGTAAGAGCGAAATGCCGCCTCCCGACGAAATCAAATTGTCGGACGAGGAGCGGAGCCGATTGATTGATTGGCTGTCGGCTGAGATCCAAACAGCATCGTTGGTGCGTCGCTCCGCACAAGGACTGAGTTCATTCCGCCGAATGACTCGCTACGAATACAACTATGCGCTGCAAGATCTGCTTGAATTACCGCACGACTTCGCCAAGGACCTGCCCCCGGAACCAACCTCCGAGCATGGCTTTAAAA
This sequence comes from Rubripirellula sp., assembly GCA_029245125.1. Lineage (GTDB taxonomy): Bacteria > Planctomycetota > Planctomycetia > Pirellulales > Pirellulaceae > Rubripirellula. The sequence continues at coordinate 6,551 of JAQWPZ010000078.1, read as the reverse complement.
ACAGTTCCGAAATCTTGCATATGTCCGTCATGCAGTTTGAGCTGTACCGAGAATTGGCCCGCAACGCGCTGCGAACAGCGACAGTCCGCGGTGAGCAACCAAGACCGTTGTATTGGGGAATCACGATGCAACAGGCGGCCGCCAGCAATTGGAAAAAACAAGAATCCGAACTCGACAAAATACGCCAAACGCACCGAGACGATCCCAAGCAATTGACACAACAATTGCAACGAAAGATTGCAAGCTATCAGGTTCGACACTCTCGTGCCCACTACCGCAATGAAACCACTGGCAGAACGGCCGTTGCCGATTGGCGTTATGTCGCCGCCAAATATGCGCACAAACCGAGCTTCACCCGCCCAGAAATCCCGGGCATTTTGGAATGCGTTGCTGTAATTCCGCCAAAGCAAAGATTGATCGTGGAATTGGGAGATCGGATTCCTGAAAAAGGAATGCTGAGAGTTCGTTTTCGAGCATCAAGAAACTCAACCGATGACGCTCACATCCCCAGCCTGCAACTCGAGTTTGGTTGGCAGGCGAGCAACGATTCGCAAGCTACTGTGCAAATCAGCGATCACGAGATCTTGATCGACGCTCCGCCTGAGCGCCCCGAGTTCTATCAGTGGGACATTCCGTTGAATGATATTTATCCACGCAACACTGTTCGCAAAGTGACAAACCTAGGCGACTTACCAAGTCCATCTGAGTATCTCAAATTCGCCAACAACTCTGTTTCACAAGGTGATGTTCAAATTGACTTCATCGAGATCACCGCACCAGCTTATGACGTCTGGCCTCCACCTTCTCACACTCGCATCTTCATCAACGGCGATGAGCGATCTACTGAATCGAGTGATGCCAGAGATATCCTGTCGAACTTCATGCCCCGTGCTTGGCGACGGCCAGTGACAACTGGTGAGATCGAACAAAAGCTTGCTCTGCTGGCAAAGATTCGACCTGAATGCAGTGACTTTCAAGAAGCAATGGTCGAAGTCTTGGCGACGGTGCTTTCGTCTCCAAAATTCCTGTATCTGAGTCAATCGAATCGTGGCAACCGCGATAGTGATTCGAAAGAGGCTGATTCTGATCGCAACAGGCAGCCGCAAGCACTCACCGACCATGAACTTGCAACCCGAATGTCAATGTTTTTATGGTGCAGTACGCCGGACCAACACCTAATGGACCTCGCTCAAGATGGCAAGCTGAGTGATCCAGCAGTTTTGGATAGTGAAGTAAACCGAATGCTGACCGATGCTCGCTCACATCGATTTGCCAAACATTTCGTCCGCCAATGGCTCCACATGCAGCTTCTTGATTACCTGCAGGTAGACCGAAAAGACTATCCACAATTCGATCCGACACTCAAGGCAGCGATGCAAGAAGAACCGATCGCCTTTTTCTATGAGGTGTTGCAGCAGAATCATAGCGTTCTCGATTTCCTGCACGCCGATTACACAATGGCGAATGAACGACTGGCACAGCATTACGGGCTAAAAAACATCTTTGGAAATGATTTTCGTCGCGTACAGCTGGACCCCGCGGATCAGCGAGGCGGTCTACTCACTCAGGCTGGACTGTTGGCGATGAATTCAGATGGAAAAGATTCACACCCACTGAAACGAGGCATCTGGTTGCTGGAAAATTTACTGGACGACCCACCACCACCTCCACCCCCTGCTGTACCCGAAATCGACATTGCGGATCCCGCGATCGCCAAGCTGACTCTCAAACAGAGAATGGAAAATCACCGCAATCAAGCAGCCTGTCGGTCGTGTCACATGAAGATCGACCCGTGGGGGATCGCATTGGAGAATTTTGACGCGATCGGGAACTGGCGCACTCACGTGCAAGGTGAACCGATCGATGCTTCAGGAATCCTCTTCAACCAACAACGACTCGAAGGTGTTGATGGACTGAAGCGATTTCTGCTGACAAATCGGCAAGCTCAATTCACGCGAGCCATGGTGGGCAAACTGACGGGTTACGCACTCGGCCGACCCTTGAGATTTGCTGATCGAGCAGAAATCGATCAGATCACAGCGAATCTGCGACAACAGGGTGACGGACTGACCACGCTGATCAAACTGGTCATCAAGAGCGAGCTCTTCCGGACGAACTAATGGAGTCGTGCTTTACCGACCGCACTTTGAATACCGTCAAATGAAACATCTGTTCTATCCAGGTGCAGTGTTCGCAAACAACGGAGCGAACAATCACCTCAAAGCGTTCTTTTGCCGGTTCGCATTTTGCCGATAGTGCAACTCCCAAAAGACTCCGCTATTGATCACGATTGGCCACCGAAAGACAATCTTAAGCGACGCCAATCGAAAGGGAAATATATTCATGCCCGCCCGCCTTCATACACTTGATCGCCGCCGATTCCTTCGTGGCACGGGGGTGGCCTTGGCCCTGCCCTCGCTGGAGTGCACTTCCGCACTTGCGAACGAGCCCGGAACGGAGAATTCTCGTAAGCGGCTCGCTTGTTTCTATCAGCCTGATGGTGTGCCAATGCCCTTACCGGAGGACCCGGCCTACACCGACTGGTCCTGGTTTCCACACGGTGGTGGCAACGACTTCAAGTTCACCAAATGTTTAGATCCATTGGCACCTTACCGAGACGATCTGACCATTCTCTCAGGGTTCTCTCATCCTGCGGCACGAGCGATCCACGGTCACTCCAACGCCGACCAGTTTCTGACCGGCGGAGCGACTGGACCTTCAGGTTCTTACCGCAACTCGGTTTCACTCGATCAAAAATACGCGGCGCATATCGGTGATCAAACTCGCATCGCGTCACTTGTCCTCAGCACCGACGGTGGAACAGGCACCCCGCGCGGCGCGCACACTCTATCATTCAACCAGAGCGGCCGGGCGATACAAGCCGAACATCGCCCCAAACGAATCTTCGATAAGCTGTTCGTTAAGAGCGATCACGATGCGGCACATCGACTCGCACTCAGCAACAGCGCTCTCGACGACCTGATGGCGGACGCTCGTGACCTGCATCATCGTTTGTCTCAAAATGACCAGCGAGCTCTCGACGAATATTTGCAATCCGTTCGTGAAGCTGAGGTAAAAGTCGAGAAAGCAAAACGCTGGATGGACATCCCGTTACCGCAGGTCGATACCGATCACCTGAAACTTGATATCACGATGGATGACCCACGAAGTTATCTGCAAACAATCTTCGAGTTGATCTTCCTTGCCTTCCAAACCGATTCGACGCGGATCGTTACCTATCAACTTGGACGAGAAAACGGAGTCGGCGTCAGCGATTATCTCGCGCGAGCAGTCGGCTTCAAACTTACTCATCAACTTTCGCATGAGACGAAAGATCCCGGTGGCTGGAAGAACTTTGGAACCTATTGCAACTTCCTCAGCGAAGAATATGCTCGCTTCATCAACCGTTTAAAAGAAACGGCTGAACCGGGTGGAAATGGCAATATGCTCGACAACACACTATTACTATTCGGATCTGCATCGAGTGCCTTTCACCTATCTCGCAACTATCCATTGATCTTGACGGGTGGAAAGAACTTGGGTTTCCGCCACGGGCAATACCTCAATTACGCCGGACAAAATCCGCAGAGCGGTGCTTGGTCAGGTGGTCAGGAGCCATGGCAAAAAAAAGTCGCTCACGAAGACATCCCACTTGCAAATTTATTCGTCACGATGCTGCAACGCCTCGGGGTTGAAACGGAACAGTTCGCAGACAGCACCGACACATTCGATGAAGTTTGAAAGCCGAGCACCACGACGAACCGGACCGCACCACAAAGAACCAGACCGCGATGACTACGAGACTGCTGCGAGCAAGAATTGACGGCCAAGCAGGAATCGGGATACAGCTTTTGGGGCAGCGTTCGGGTGCAGAGCTTTCACCCCCCACGCCCCTCCCCATCGTGGAACTCCAAATACTTCCCAGCTGATTTGGCAGTGACCGTTGGCCAAGGCGAAGCGTATCACTCGTCGAATGGATACATCGCCGAACGAGACGGCCTCCACAATTTGGCTGCTGATCACATCTTTTTGACGAGGTTCGTCGACCCGCAAAAGACTGCCGCTAACGAATCCGTCGGAGCAGGTAATTCAACTCAATCATCGAATCCGATGCGTTAGGTAACCTGGCACACTTGGTGCCTCCGCAATCCAACTCGCAGGGTGTGCAGTGCCCCCAAACAACATCGTACGCCGACTCGTTTTTCACGCTCAATCGATCAATTCCCCAACCATTACCACGACCATGGCCGCTGCTTCAACTGCCATGGCAATTGGCGATTGGCACCGCATACCGAATCAAATCGTCGGATTTGGAGCGAAATCGTGGCAAGTTTGTTCTCTATGAGATGATTTTTTGACGGAGGTTGAGGTGTGCGATTTTCCCCAGTAAGACTAATATTTGCGAGTGTTTTGTGACGGTGCCAAGTCAGTGTCTTGCTTTGGGGCAATTTCGTTAGCCTCAAGGAGAGGTGCTGAACGGGTCGTTGCCGCAAGTTGAGTCGTCCAAAAGAGGCAAAACAAGTGCGGTGACCGCCACGTGACCATGCACAAGACCGCGTGAGAGACAGGTAGGAATTAGCCCCTTGGCACCTGCGAAATGACAGCCTGGCCGAACTTGGCTGGAACGGATTCCCCAGCCGATTGATAGGCATCGATGACGGATTTTGATCTGCACATAGCCGGTACCCTCGGTTTGCTGCTTGGTGTTTGCCTTGCGGCAGGCCTATTTGCCGATCTGTTGTATCTGCCGAAGGTGACAGCGTATTTGCTCGTTGGCTTGCTGGTCGGGCCGCACGCGTTGAACCTGCTTCCTGAAGAACATCTAAGTTCGTTCGAGCCGCTCCTGAAGCTGGCGATGGCGTTGGTCCTGTTCAACCTTGGTTGTGAGTTTACGTTCGTAAAATTCCGCCGGGTAGCAGCTCACTGTCTCATTTTATCCGCCGGCGAAATCCTGATCACTTTCACACTGGTCACCGTGTCGCTGGTCATCTTTGGCTGCAGCGGCAATATGGCACTACTGCTGGGCTGCCTCGCAGTCGCAACAGCCCCGGCAACTACGATCTTGGTGCTCAAGGAATTCCGCTCCGAAGGCCCGGTAACGGTCAGTACCGGGTTCTTGGTTGCCATGAACAACTTTGCCTGCATTGTGATGTTTGAGTTTGGATTCCTGGCGATCCAATTTTTCCAAGGCAGACTGGAGGGCGGCCTCGGTTCCCAGGTGGTTCAGGTTTCGTGGAAGATCTCTGGTTCGTTGCTGCTAGGGATCGTTGGTGGACTGGTAATTAGTTACGGGTGCGGATTTCTAAACCCCAAGCGGTGGCTCGTGCTGTTGGTAGCAGCAGGAACTTTCTTGTTGGGTATCAATGAATCTTTGCAAATCCCCTACATGCTGACCTTCTTCATGATGGGTGTCACGGTCGCCAATACCTCCGATTTCAAGCCGAAGATCGTCGATGAGTTGAATCACCTCACCGCGTTGCTGGCGGTGCTATTTTTTGCGGTCCACGGTACTGAATTGGATATGCGAGCCTTTCTGGCCGCCGGTTTACTTGGCGCCGTTTACATCGCATCTCGCATCACAGGTAAATGGCTGGGCGTCTACATGGCGGCACGGGCCACTCGTCAACCGCTGGAGGTGCGTGATTGGCTAGGCAGTTGCCTACTCGCACAAGCTGGTGCGGCGATTGCTTTATCAACGATTGCTGTTCAGCGGGACCCAAATCTTGGGCGGCCGGTGCAAGATATTATTCTCGGTTCCGTTGTGCTGTTCGAAATCATCGGGCCATTGTTGATCCGAAAGTCGCTCCTGGAGGCAGGAGAACTACCGTTCGGCCAAGCGGTTCACCATTCGACACTCACCCCCTTGGAACAAGTCCAGCGGGTCGTCGATCGCTTCCGCGCCGCATTGCGAGGGGCGACCGTCCCACCAAACGCAGAAAACGGCGTGTACGTCAGCAACTTGGTGCGAAAAACACAAGGCATTCATCAATCCGCAAAATTTGATGACGTCGTCGATCACATTGAACATAGCCACGACAACACCTATCCAGTCATCGATGACCGTCAGCAGGTGGTAGGTGTGATTCGCTATCCACTGCTCAGCGACGTGATGTTCGATCACAGTGCGTCTCAACTTGTCCGCGCCGAGGACTTAATCAGCGCGGCCAACGTATTACTCCATCCAGACGAACCAGCCTCGCGGGCGTTTGAACTTTTCCAAGCCGAAACAGACGACTGCATTCCTGTCGTCACTCGCGAAGAACCTCAAGAATTACTCGGCGTAGTTCGTCGGAGCGATGTCCTACACGCATTAATCACCCAACGCCGCCGAAAAAAATAAGCATCCAGCCAAACCCCACAGCCGGGGACATAGCATCACCAGAACCCCACAGCCGGAACCCCACAGCCGGGGACATAGCATCACCAGCGTTCCCATTTGCCACGTTCCAAAGCATCAGGAAAATGCAGTGTTGTGTTCAGCCGGCCTTTCAGAGCAATCAAGCACTGGTTCATGGCGAGGCATGTATCCAGCTTCCTGAGAAGGCATGGCT